>JAPOVT010000029.1 GCA_026708015.1 bacterium | reverse complement strand
ACCGACTAGAACAAGCCGCATAAACCAAGTGACCGGACAACAGGGGGAACCTCAGATCCGCCAATTCCCTGCCGGGATTCAACTACAAACGAGCCAACTCGGGGGGGGGGGGGGGGAAGCAGTCACATTTGCACCCTACAACACCACATCAACGCCCCAGCCAATCCGTTGTCAACCAGACAACCGGCCTAGCTATCACTCGTTGGTGGGAAAGCCCAGGTCCACTGAGCTGGTGGCGGGGTCGGGCCAGCGGGAGGTGATGACTTTGGGGCGGGTGTAGAAGCGGATTCCCTCGGGGCCGTACATCGTGGTGTCGCCGAAGAGGGAGTCCTTCCAGCCGCCGAACGAGTGGTAGCCCACGGGCACGGGTATGGGGACGTTGATGCCCACCATGCCGGCGTCGGCGTCGGTTTGGAACTGGCGGGCTGCTCCGCCGTCGCGGGTGAAGATGGCAGCCCCGTTGCCCCAAGGGTTGTCGGCGATGAGCTGAACTGCTTCGCCATAGGTGTCGCACCTCACGACGCTGAGGACCGGACCGAAGATCTCGTCGCGGTAGGCGTGCATCTCAGCGGTGACGTTGTCCAGCAGCGACACCCCGAGGAAGAAGCCGTCGTTGTCGAACCGGGTGTCGCGGCCATCCACCACCACGGTTGCCCCCTGCTCGGCGGCGGAGCCGATGTAGCCGGCGACCCGGTCGCGGTGCTCGCGGGCAATCAGCGGCCCCATGTCCGATGCCGAATCAGTGCCGTCGCCGATCACCAGCTTCTCCATGCGGAGTTTGATGGCCTCCACCAGGGAATCGGCCACATCGCCCACCGCGGCCACCACCGAGATGGCCATGCAGCGCTCCCCCGCTGAGCCGTAGGCCGCCGATACCGCCGAGTCGGCCGCCAGCTCCACGTCGGCATCGGGCAGCACCACCATGTGGTTCTTGGCCCCGCCCAGCGCCTGCACCCGCTTCCCGTGCGACGTGCCGGTGGTGTACACGTAGCGGGCGATGGGAGTGGAGCCCACAAAGCTGGCCGCCTTCACGTCAGGGTGTTCCAACAGCCGGTCGACCGCCACCTTGTCACCGTTCACCACATTCAGCACGCCGGGCGGGAAGCCCGCCTCTTGGAACAGCTCAGCCATGAACATCGGTGCTGACGGGTCGCGCTCCGACGGCTTGAGCACGAAGGTGTTCCCGCAGGCGATGGCGTTGGGCACCATCCACATCGGAACCATGGCCGGGAAGTTGAACGGGGTGATCCCGGCTACCACCCCGAGCGGGCGGCGCACGGTGTAAACGTCAATGCCGGTGGACGCCATCTCGTTGTGGCTTCCCTTGAGATGCTCGGCCAAACCGCAGGCGTATTCGATATTGTCGATGGCCCGGGCCACCTCGCCCATAGCATCGGCGTACACCTTCCCGTGCTCGGCAGTAAGGCGCTTGGCGATCTCTTCAGCGTTGTCCACCACCAAGTTCCGGAAGGCGAACATCAGGGTGGTTCGTCGGGCAACCGAGACATTGCCCCACTCGTCGAACGCGGCCTGGGCCGAAGCCACCGCGGTGTCCACTTCAGCGGCTGACGCCAGCGAGAGCCGCCCGGTCTGCTCTCCGGTGGCCGGATTGAAGACCGGCGATGTTCGGCCCGATTCGCCAGTAACCGACTGGCCGTCGATCAAATGATGGATGTCACGCATTCGCCCTCCTCTTCCGCGTGGTCCTCGGCTCTAAATCAGATAGGAGCTGAGGCCTCGGCGCAGGTAATGGCCGTGGCCCATGGAGCCCAGGTACTGGTCGTTGTCGATGATGACCCGGCCCCTCGACAGCACGGTGTCGACGTGACCGCCGACCTGGATCCCCTCGTAGGCCGAGTGGTCGATGTTCATGTGGTGGTTCTCGACGCTGATAGTCCAGGTTGCCCGAGGGTCGTAGATGACGACATCAGCGTCAGATCCGGGTTGGATGATGCCCTTGCGGGGGTAGAGGCCCATCATGCGAGCCGGAGTCGTCGAGCACAGCTCCACCCACCGGGGCAGAGTGATCTCCCCGGTGACGACACCCTGATAGATCAGGTCCATCCGGTGCTCGACGGTGCCGATGCCGTTGGGTATGGCCCGGAAGTCGCCCACGCCCAGTTCCTTCTGCTCCTTCATGCAGAACGGGCAGTGGTCGGTGGACACCACGGCGAGGTCGTTGGTGCGCAGCCCCTTCCACAGCTCGTCTTGATGGTGGTCGTGGTGGGAGCGGATCGGCGTCGAGCACACGTAGGCCGCGCCGTCCCAGCCCTGGTCGAGGTGCTCCTCGAGGCTGAAGTACAGGTATTGAGGACAGGTCTCGGCAAACACGTTGGCGCCGTTGTTGCGGGCAATGGCCACCTGCTCCAGCGCCTGCTTGGCCGAGAGATGCACGATGTAGAGAGGAGCGGCGCCCACCTTGGCCAGCTGGATGGCCCGATGGGTGGCTTCTGACTCGAATTCGGCCCGACGCACGTATCCGTGGTTCACCGGGCCGGTCTCGCCCCGCTCGAATGCCTGCTCGGCCAGCACATCGATGGCAATTCCGTTCTCAGCGTGCATCATCATGAGCCCGCCGTTGCCGGCGCACTGCTGCATGGCCCGCAGGATCTGGCCGTCGTCGCTGTAGAAGACTCCGGGGTAGGCCATGAACAGCTTGAAGCTGGTCACCCCCTCGTTCACCAGCAGGTCCATCTCCTTGAGGGCGCCGTCGGTCACGTCGCCGATGATCATGTGGAAGCCGTAGTCGATGGCGCACCGGCCCTCGGCTTGTGCCATGCGGGCGTCGAAGCACTCGCGCACGTCGAGCCCGTAGCTCTGGGTAGCGAAGTCCACAATGGTGGTGGTGCCGCCCCAGGCGGCGGCCCGGGTGCCGGTCTCGAAGTCGTCGGACGCGATGGTGCCGCCGAAGGGCAGCTCCATGTGGGTGTGTACGTCCACCCCGCCGGGCACGACCAGTTTGCCGGTGGCGTCGATCACCCGGTCGGCCCCGTTCTCAGCCGACAGGGCCAAATCGGATCCCGGTTGCAGCACGGCGACGATGGTTTCGCCGTCGATCAGAACCTCAGCCGGACCAGCCCCGGTAGAGCTCACCACCGTGCCGTTCTTGATCAGGGTGGTCACGGCAAGAGTCCTTCCGTGCCGTTCTTGATGAGCGTTGTCATAGTCTCTGCCCCCTATCTCTCCTCGATGAAAGTTGTCATAGCGTCATACCTGCCTATCGATCTCCTCAATCGTCTCCAAGATGGCGGTCACGCCCTCGTCGATCTCCTCCTCGGCCACATCCAGCATCGGGGTGATCCGAAGGGCATTGCCGTACAGCCCTCCCTTGCCCACCAGAAGCCCCCGCCGCTTGCAGCCCTCCAGCAGCTCGCCGGCCCGGCTGGCGTCGGGTTGGATCGTGCCCGGCTCCACGATCTCTATGGCCTGCATGAGGCCCTTGCCCCGCAGCTCGACGATCCATGGCGTCTGCTCGGCCACCGGCCAGAGGGCGTCGGCCAGCCGCTTGCCCATGCGCAGGGCGTTGCCCTGGAGGTCGTTTTCCCGCACGTAGTTCAAGGTGGCCAGCCCGGCGGCGGTAGACAGCGGATTGCCGCCGAAAGTGGAGAAGCTCAGGGCAGAGATGGTGTCCATGATCTCGGCCCGGGCCACGATGCCGGCCAGCGTGATCCCGTTCCCCACGCCCTTGGCGAAGGTGAGCATGTCGGGGATGATGTCGTGGGCCTGATAGCCCCAGAAGTGTTCGCCGGTGCGCCCCCAGCCGGTTTGCACCTCATCGGTCACGAACAGGATTCCCCGGTTGGCCAGCACCTTGTGCATCGACCCGAAGAAGCCGTCCGGTGGCGTGGCGAAGCCGCCCACTCCCTGAATGGGTTCGGCGATGAGGCAGGCCGCTTCTCCGGTGGTCATCATGTCGATGACCTGCCGGAGATCATCGGTGCAGGCCTCGGTGAACTCGTCATCGTCCAGGTGCCGGAAGGGACTGCGCAGCCGGTAGGCCCCGTGGACGAAGTGTACCGCCAGGCCCGACAGCGCGGTCGACGACCACGACGAGTGGGAGGTGATGGCCTGCGCGGTAAACGAACGCCCGTGGTAGCTGTTGCGCATGGCCAGCACCTCGTTGGACTTGCGATAGCTGGTGGCCAACAAGATGGCGGTGTCGTTGGCCTCGGTCCCTGAGGTGGTGAAGAACACTCGGGCGTCGGGGATGCCGCTTATGGCCGCGATCTCCTCGGCCAGCTCGATCATCGGCTCGCAGAGGTACAGCGTGGAGGTGTGCAGCACCTTGGACGCCTGCTCCTGGATGGCCGCAGTGACCGCGGGGTTGTTGTGTCCCACCATCGTGGTGAGCACGCCGCCGAAGAAGTCGAGGTACCGATTGCCCTCCACGTCCCACACATAGCTCCCCTGGCCGCGCTCAATGCTGATGGGTTCGGCGTAGAGCGGCTTGACGTAGGAGGGCAGAATCGCCTGATAGCGCTGATGCAGAATGGCGTTGGTGGTCACGACAGCTGGCTCACGGGCAAGTCGGCGTTGGCGGACACGGGACTCGGCTTACGCCTCGGTGAGGGGCCCATACATGTCGGGACGGCGATCGCGGTAGAACGCCCACAGGGAGCGGATCTCATCGATCATGTCGAAGTCCAGGTCGCGGATCACCAGCTCCTGTTCCTGGTCTGATGCCGGATCCTCCACGAACTGGCCCCGCGGGTTGGCGAAATACGACGTGCCGTAGAAGTCGTTGTCGCCCAGCGGCTCGACGCCCACCCGATTGATCGCCCCAACGAAGTACATGTTGGCCGCCGCCGACGCCGTCTGCTCAAGCTTCCACAGATAGGCCGACAACCCCCGGCTGGTGGCCGAGGGATTGAACACCACCTGGGCGCCGTTGAGGCCCAGGGCCCGCCATCCCTCGGGGAAGTGGCGGTCGTAGCAGATGTAGACACCGACCCTTCCCACCGCGGTCTCGAAAACCGGATAGCCGAGGTTTCCGGGACGGAAGTAGAACTTCTCCCAGAAGCCCTTCACCTGGGGGATGTGGGTTTTGCGGTACTTGCCCAGATAAGTCCCGTCGGCGTCGATGACCGCCGCAGTGTTGTAGAGAATCCCGGGCTGCTCCTCCTCGTACATGGGCAGAACCAGCACCATGCCGTGCTTGGCGGCGGTCTCCTGGAACCGCTTGGTGGTGGGTCCGTCGGGAATGGCCTCGGCGTAGCTGTAGTAGTCGGTTTCCTGCACCTGGCAGAAATAGGGGCCGTTGAAGAGCTCCTGGAAGCACATCACCTGAGTTCCCGCCGCGGCGGCTTCCGCCACGTATTTCTCGTGCTGCTCGACCATTGACTCCTGGTCACCGGTCCACGCGGCTTGCACGATTGCGGCCCTGACGACACTGGACATGGGGCGCCTCCCAAGCTCATTCGTCCGGTGCAATAGGGGGTTAAATCCCAAATGCGCCGACTTAAGGAATAAACCTCCGATTATTGCCGATGCCGACCCCCTTCCGCCAGAGGCTCTTTCCCAACTTGGGGTTTTCGATGGAATTCCCCAGAAGCAGTTGTTCGATGCCGTTGGAGGCCATTCCAGCCTGCACTCGGCCGATGCCGTCGAGGTCTTGGTTGACCACCTCAGCGATGACGGTTCCCTCGGGGAAGTGGATCATCTCGGGGGCGGGCCTGTTTTTGCTCGATCGCCCAGCCGATGGAACAACCAGAAGTCGAAATGCGAGTGACCGGCGTGGTCGCCGTTGCCGGATCGGAGCCGGTAGCGGTCCAGGTCGATGCCCATGTCGGATCGACGGCTACCGGGTGCCGCGCACCAGTCGGCCGGGCCGGGCCCCGGTGTCGGCTCCGTTGTTGCGGGTGACCTCGCCGGCCACCACGGTGGCCACATAGCCGTCCGCCCGCTGGTCCAGCCGGCGGCCTCCGGCGGGCAGGTCGTGAACCACCCGGGGAGAGCGCAGGGTCAACGCCTGGTGGTCGATCACGTTGGCGTCGGCCCGCTTGCCCACTTCCAGGGTTCCCCGGTCGCCCAGCCCGTAGAGGGAGGCGGTGTCATGGGTCTGCTTCTTTACCACCCACTCCAGAGGGAGCTGCTCGCCCCGGGTACGGTCCCTGGTCCAATGGGTGAGCATGAAGGTGGGAATAGAGGCGTCGCAGATCATGCCGCAGTGGGCCCCGCCGTCCGACAGCCCTGACACCCCGGCGGGATGCAGCAGCTGCTCTCGAATGACGTCGTGGTTCTCCTCCACGTAGTTGAACATGGGCAGCATCATCAGCGCGTGCCCATCTTCTTCCAGGTAGAGGTCGTAGAGCATCTCGAATGGATCCACCCCCCTTTGGGCGGCCATGGCGGTCACCGTCCGGTCGTTGGTGGGCTCATAGTCGGGCGGATCGCCGATCACGTACAGCTTGTGGATCATCGACGCCACCATGTTGGGCATCTGGTCGAATAGCACGGTCGGGTCGGGGGGCAGGTCGTCCTCGGCCAAGATGGCGGCCCTGACCGCCGGCTTGCGCAGCTCGGCCACCAGCTCATCGAAGGACAGGTGGGCCAGCGATGCGAAGGTGGGCCGCTTGGCGAAGGCGTGGTTGGTCTGCAAGCCGATGAGCATTCCGAACGGCCGGCCGGCGATTTGGGGGTACACCCGGGCACCCTCGTCGGTCGCCCGCAGCGACTCGTCCATCATCTCCCGCCACAAGTCAGGAGCGGCCTCAAGCTGCAACAAGGCGAACGACACCGGCACGTCGAAGCGAGCCGACAGGCGACGCATCCAGTCCATCTCTTTGGGCGGGGCCACCAGATCAAGTCCCGCTGCGCCAGCCGGGGCCAACTCGAACACCCCAGAGCCAGAATCGGCCAGCGCTTGGCCCAGGCCGAACAGCTCGTCCTCGGCGGCGAAGGTGCCCGGCACCGGTTCGCCGTCGATGGCCCGATGACCCAGCGTGCGCGACGTGGACACTCCCAGCGCGCCAGCTTCGATGGCCTCGCGCACGATGGCGTACATGGCCTCGATGTCTTCGGGGGTGGCCGGCTCGTTCTTGGCCCCCCGCTCCCCCATCACGTAGCCCCGCACCGCGCCGTGGGCCACCTGGGCGGCCACATCGATCGACAGGCGGCGCTCGTCCAGAACGTCGAGGTACTCGGGGAAGCTCTCCCACCCCCAGGTAATGCCCTCGGCCAGGGCAGTGCCGGGGATGTCCTCCACCCCCTCCATGAGCTGAATGAGCCAGTCCTCCTTGCCGGGCTGCACGGGGGCGAAACCCACCCCGCAGTTGCCCATCACCACGGTGGTCACCCCGTGGTTGGACGACGGTTGGAGCTTTTCGTCCCAAGTGACCTGGCCGTCGTAGTGGGTGTGGCAGTCAACGAAGCCCGGGGTCACCAGGAGCCCGGTGGCGTCGATGGTTTCGGTCGCCTCGGGGGCGGGACCGCCGCTGCGGTCCACCACCGCCACCTTGCCGTCTTTGACCCCGATGTGGCCCACGAACCGGTCGGCGCCGGTCCCGTCCACCACGGTGCCGTTGGCGATCACCAGATCAAGCATGGTGTTACCTCTCTGTCTTACGGCTTGCGTTGTCTCCTAGACGCCCGCTCGGAGCAGCTTGCCGGGGCGGGCCCCGGTGTCTACTCCGTTGCGACGGGTCACCACTCCGCTGACCAGGGTGGCCACATACCCGGTGGCCCTCTGGTCGAAGCGCCGGCCCCCTGCGGGCAGGTCGGCCACCAGCTTCGGCGGGTGCAAGGTAAGCCCCTCGTGGTCGATGATGTTCACATCGGCTTTCATACCCTGTTCCAGGGTTCCCCGGTCGGTGAGCCCGAACAGCCGGGCGGTGTCGCGCGACTGCTTCTGCACCACAAACTCCAGGGGGAGCTTGTCACCCCGCTGGCGGTCGCGGGCCCAGAAGGTGAGCAGCCAGGTGGGCATGGAAGCGTCGCAGATGGCCCCGCAGTGGGCCCCTCCGTCCGACAGCCCCGACACCCCAGAGGGATGCATGAACATTTCTCGCACCGCGTCGGCGTTGCCGTGGCTGTAGTTGAGGAACGGGAACAGCAGCAGCGCTCGGCCGTCGTCCCCCAACAGCAGGTCGTACAGCAAGTCCTCGGTCTCCCGGCCTTGGGTCTCGGCGATGGCGGCCACCGACCGCTCTGGGCCGGGCTCGTAGTCGGGGGGGTCGCCCAGCACGTAGATCCGGTGGAGTTGGGTACCCATGTACTCGGCGAACTGATTGGTGAACGAGCTCTTCTCCGACAAGATGGCGGCCTTGCGTTCAGGACGGCGCAGCTCGGCCACCAGCTCTTCCAGGGGCAGTTCGGCGATCTCGGCGAAGCTGGGCCGGCTGCTGAACGCGTGGTTGGTCTGAAGCCCGATCAAGATGCCGTTGCACCGGGGAGCCACCTGGGGATGGAGCTGGGCCCCATCGGCCACCGCGTCGGCCGAAAGATCCATGACCTCCCGCCACAGCTCAGGGGCGGCGTCCACCTGCACCAGGGCGAAGGTAACCGGACGGCCGGTTGCGGCCGACAGGCGGCGCATCCAGTCGACCTCTTTGTGGGGAGCGGCCAAGTCCTCACCAATTACTCCGGCAGGGGCTAGCTCGTACAGGCCGTGTCCTACCTCGGTCAGCGCCTCTCCGATGCCGAACAGCTCGTCCTCAGCCGCATAGGTGCCGGGTACCGGCTCGCCGTCGATGGCCATGTGGGCGATGGTGCGGGACGTGGAGAAGCCGAAAGCGCCGGCCCGCAGCGCCTCGGCCACGATGTCGCGCATCTGGGCGATGTCTTCGGGGGTGGCGGGCTCGTTCTTCGCTCCCCGCTCCCCCATCACATAGGCCCGGACCGCGCCGTGGGGCACCTGGCAGCCGATGTCCAAAGACAAGGGCTTGCGCTCCAGGGCGTCGAGGTACTCGGGAAAGGTCTCCCACTCCCAGGTGATCCCCTCCGACAGGGCAGCGCCGGGAATGTCCTCCACCCCTTCCATAAGCTGGATGAGCCATTCTTCGGTGCCGGGCCGCACCGGGGCGAACCCCACCCCGCAATTGCCCATCATCACCGTGGTCACCCCGTGGTGGGCCGACGGCTCCAGAATCGGATCCCAGGTCACCTGGCCGTCGTAGTGGGTGTGGCAGTCCACGAACCCCGGGGTAACCAGCAGTCCGGTGGCGTCAAAGACCTCTTCGCCGTCCAGGTCGGGATTGCCGCCCGGATACACCCCGGCAATCTGCTCCCCGTCGATGGCCAAATCTCCCGTGAACGGCTCGCCACCGGTGCCGTCCACAATCAAACCGCCCTTGATCACCAGGTCGTGCATAACGCCATGGTAGATGGTGGCGTACTCCCACCGCCGATCCGCAGACGGTCTCGGAAAAGAACAACTTGCCGTGCTGGGGTAACGTCGAGGGATGGCTGAGATTGTCGTGTACCACAACCCCGGTTGAGGCAAGTCCCGGGGCGCGCTCGACATTCTCGAGTCGCGGGGCGTCGAGTTCGACGTCGTCCAATACCTCAAAACCCCGCTGAGCCGCGACGACTTGGAGCGGTTCTTGGAGATGCTGCCCAATGAGCCTGCCGAGCTGGTGCGGGTAGACGGCCACTTCAAAGAACTCGGGCTCGACATCGGCGACTACCAGAGCGCCAATGCGGTTGCGGATCTGCTCATGGAGCACCCCAAGCTGATGCAGCGCCCCGTGGTTGTGCGCGGCGACCGGGCCGTGATCGCCCGCCCCTCGGAGTTGGTTGAAGAGCTGCTATGAGGGCGCGGCCATGATGGGAAGAGGCAGTCCTTTGGGAGACTCTGCGATTGCCCGTGCGGAGTCCAAGGCGCGTCGGCAACTGGCTTCTGCGCCAACAAGGCGCTCGAAGCCCAGAAAAACACCAGTGGGTGACGAGGAGTTCCCCGAGGGCGCGACCATCGTGGCCGGGCCCGACGGCAAGCCGTATCCGGTGGCCGCGGTGTGGCGGCGGGCGCTGGCCCGGATCATCGACGCCATCACCGTGTTCTTCATCCAGTGGATGCTCACCGTGATCCAGCTCTTGTGGTTCATGGACGACGTTTCCACCCGCTGGCAGCCCGAACCCTGGGGCCGGGCCACCGCCGCCATCCTGGGCTACATCTTCTTCCACTTCGTCTACACGATGGTGTTCCTGCGCTGGAACGAGGGCCAGACCCCGGCCATGGATCTGATGAAGTTGCGGGCCGTGCGCACCAATGACGGCGGCCACCTCAGTCTGGGCCGGTGCGGTGCCCGATGGCTGGTGGGCGGAGTGCCGTGGATCTTGCCCCCCGTGGTGCTCGGCGGAGTCATCGCAAACGCGGCCACCTACCTCACGGTCCCCTTCGACCGCCGCCGCCGCACGGTGTCGGACTGGGTGGCCGGAACCACCGTCATCGCCTACAACCGAGACCAGGAAGACCCCGACGGGGAACTTGAGGAAGTGCTGGATGAGTTCGGCCAGCCGATGACGGTTCGAGAGCAGATTCGGCGCAAGTACGGCCTCTTCGGCGGGCTTACCGGGATAGGCCGACAGGTCGAGGGCCGACGCCGAAACAGGCCGGGTGCGCCGAGGGATTCCCAGTCGGACCGTGATTCGCTTAACATGTCAGCCACGTCTGGGCCAGCCCACAGAAAGCAGGGGGAACGCAGTGGAATCTGAGCGTCCGCTACTGGAGGTGGAGAACCTCCGAACTTACTTCGACACGCCGCGCGGGATCCTCAAGGCCGTTGACGGAGTGAGCTTCTCGCTGGCCAAGGGCGAGACCATCGGCATCGTGGGCGAGTCGGGCTCAGGCAAATCGGTGCTAGTGCGCTCGATCATGAACATCTTGACCAGCAACGCCATCGTTCCCGACGGCTCAAAGGTGATCTTCGACGGCAAGGACACCCGCCAACTGAGCCGCAGCGAGGCAAAGCACTTCTGGGGCACCCAGATGGCGATGATCTTCCAAGACCCCATGACATCGCTGAACCCGGTCAAGAAGGTGGGCATCCAGATCACCGAGTCCATCCGCTACCACCTCGGGGCATCCAAGCAGGAGGCCATGGAGCGAGCACTCGAGCTGATGATCCAGGTGGGCATCCCCGAACCCCGTAAGCGGCTCAAGGAGTACCCCCACCAGCTCTCGGGCGGAATGCGCCAGCGGGTCACCATCGCCATCGCCTTGGCCTGTAACCCCAAGCTGCTGATTGCCGACGAGCCCACCACCGCGCTGGACGTGACCGTGCAGAAGCAGATCCTCGACTTGTTGGCCTCGCTCCAGGAGGAGCTGGGTATGGCCATGATCCTCATCACCCACGACTTGGGCGTGGTGGCCGGCCGAGCGCGTCGCATCGGGGTGATGTACGCCGGAAAGATGGTGGAGACCGCCGACACCACCACGCTGTTCCACCACATGAACCACCCCTACACCGAGGCGCTGTTCAAGTCGATCCCCCGAGTGGAGCACCAGAGCCACACCCGGCTGGACGCCATCAGCGGCCGCCCGCCCGACATGGTGCTGGAGCTGGTGGGTTGCCGGTTCGCCCCTCGGTGCCGCTACGCCCAGGAGCAGTGCACAACCGAGGAGCCAGAACTGTTCGACACCGGCCAGACCGGCCACAAACAGGCCTGCTTCTATCCAGTGGGATCGCCGGAGAACGCCGAGGCGCTGGCCGCCAACCAGGCGACGGGTATCACCGCCGCCGGTCTTGATCTGACCGCCGCCGCGGTCTCGTAGTCCGGCTTTCACCAATCCGAGGAGGACGAACGAATGGCTGGAACAGGCAAAGTCCACATGAGGGGCGACGAAGCCCTGGTCACCGTGGAAGATCTGGTGATGGAGTTCCCCGCCGGACGCCGGGCGGTGGTGCATGCGGTGTCGGGCATCAGCTTCGACATACTCGAGGGCGAGACCTTGGGGTTGGTCGGCGAGTCGGGCTGCGGCAAGTCCACCACCGGACGGGCCATGATGCAGCTTCCCTCGCCCACCGCAGGGTCGGTGCGCTTCGACGGCGTGGAGATGACCGAGCTATCCAAAGAGGAGCTGCGCCGCACCCGCACCCGGATGCAGATGATCTTCCAGGATCCGATCTCGTCTCTGAACCCCCGGCGCAAGGTGAAGGACATCGTGGCCGAGGGCCTGTCCATCTGGCACAACGATTCCGGGGATATGGCCAATCAGAAGGTGAACGAGGTGCTCGATGCGGTCGGGCTCGACCCCGAGGTTGTCTCCGACCGCCGCCCCCATCAGTTCTCGGGGGGCCAGTGCCAGCGCATCTGCATCGCCCGGGCCCTGGTGCTCGACCCCAAGGTGATCATCTGCGACGAGCCGGTGTCGGCGCTGGACGTGTCGGTGCAGGCCCAAATCCTGAACCTCCTGGAAGAGATGAAAGACCGCTACGGGCTGACTCTGGTGTTCATCGCCCACGACCTGGCCGTGGTCAAGAACGTCTCCGACCGGGTTGTGGTGATGTATCTGGGCAAGGTGTGCGAGGTGGCCGGGCCCGACGCCCTCTACGCCCACCCCGCCCACCCCTACACCGATGTGCTGCTGGCCTCGATCCCCGAACCCGACCCCGATCACCCGGTGTCCGATCGCCAGATCGAGGGCGAGCTTCCATCGCCCATCAACCCCCCGTCGGGGTGCCGGTTCAGAACCCGGTGCGAGAAGGTGCAAGACGTTTGCTCAACCGAGGAGCCGGTGCTGCGGGAGATTTCCGAAGACCACTACGTGGCCTGCCACTTCCCCAACGAGGTCCCCGTCAGCGTCAACGGCAACGGCGACGACAGTTAGCCAGACGGCATTGAGCATGTGCCACTAGGATTATTGGAGCAATTGATGACACGACTCACCGTTACAATCGCTACATTCTACCTTCTAGGAGGTGAGTGGTGACCACGTACAACGATAGTGAAGGTGCCATAAGCAGGGAAATCGCTGAAGTGCCACTTGACGACCTCGAAGCCCCAGCCGGAATAATCGAGGCCGTGCAGCTATACGAGTCGGCCATGGCTGCCTATTCGGCCGCGCAAGGCCAGATGAGTTACACAGTCACTATCTCATCTTCTTCGTCCACCGGAAAGTACATGCCCGCAATATAGAGTTACCCGGTGGCCACCTGGGGACAAGTAGAAAAAGAGCTGATCAATAGCCAGGCAGGAAACGGGCCGCCTGACTTTGACGGGGTACGACGCCGCTACATGCGCGACCTTGCTGACTATACCGAGCGATCCCTCATCCTCTACGAAACCGCTGGCTTCGCACCACCCCCAGGAGCAGCACCAGACGACACCCAAATCTCTCTAGATCCAGATGTTGGTGCGTTCATGGAAGTGGTCCACGGCCTCGACCGAGAACGACCAATCGACCTGATCCTTCACTCTCCTAGAGGCACTGCAGAAGCCGCAGAGTCGATAGTCGAATACATACGTGGGCGATTCCCAGGTCTTCGGGTCATTGTTCCGGTGGCCGCAATGTCAGCGGCAACCATGATGGCCATGGCAGCCGATGAGATCGTATTGGGGGATCACTCACAACTGGGGCCAATCGACCCTCAGATGACTATCGCCACGCCAGAAGGTCCAAGGACTGCTCCAGCGGCAGCGATACGAAAACAGTTCCGAGATGCCACCGAAGACCTCAAGCAGAATCCTGACCACATTGCCGCCTGGCTTCCAATTATTCGAGGTCTATCACCAGCGCTCCTTCAAATCTGTGACGACGCTGAGCACTTGGCTACTTCGATGGTGACAGACTGGCTCGAGAAATACATGTTTGCCTCCGAAGACGATGCACGGGCCAAGGCAGAGGCGGTCGCAAGAGTGCTCTCTGACTACGACCAGCACATGAGCCATGGTCGACGCCTTGGCAAAGCGCAACTCAGAGACCTTGGCCTACGTGTAGTGGACTTAGAAGAAGACGACAAGCTTCAAGACCTCGTCTTGAGCATCCACCATTCAGTCAATCACCTGATGAATCACACGGGAACGGTGAAGATTGTCGAGAACCATCTTGGCAAGGCATTCATTAGGCGCGTGGGCCAGATTGCCGTACCAGTACAACAAGGTCCGCCCCCTAAGCCACCACGCGTTCAATCGCAAAAGGAAATCCAACCCCGGCCGCGAAAAAAGAAGCGCTAAAAAGGCACGGGTCAACGCGAGCACCTGACATGGCTTCTTTGCTACGCCGACGGCAGTTGGCGCTCAGCAAGTGAACGCGAGCGGGAGTCCTGTCTTTCATGTTGCCATAGAGGACCCCTCTCTCTTCGTCTGAGAACAGCATCCCGTTCAGGCGGGCCTGCCGCTCGTCTTCATCGACGACCACGAAGCGGAGCACCTTGGTCTGCATGGTGGGTACGAATTCAGCCCAATCGGTCTCCCCGGCGTGCTTGCTGCAGATGTCGAAGACCGTTCGCTTGTACTCCGAGTCTTCTGAACCACTGAGATGGACGCCCTTGGTCTCGACTACGAAGACCTTGTGGAAGTCGTCGTCTCCAGGTTCGTCACCTTTCAGTGTCACGATGAAGTCGGCGTAAATCCGGCGTGGCTTCCAGCCCTGTACGTAATAGTCCTTGCGGGCACGGTTGCGGTACCAGAAGAACAGCCTCGCTTGGGCGTCGAGATACGTCGCGACGGAGTTTTCGAACTGGTTGAGGTCATCCTCAGTGGTGATGTCGAAAAGGTTGTGCTGGTAGTGCGCGCCATCGTCGCGGTTTGCTTGTCTCATCTTGGGTGCCTTGATCTCGTAGGGAAGCCGATTGAAGTGGAGGTCATTGGCGACGACCAAGAATCGCATCTCGCCAGTCGCCGCTCGCCTTGTTGCGAATGCGAAGGTCTAGCTTGATCATCTCCTCCGCGTGGCGAAGCACCGCCAAACGGTGCCGGATCTTGCGCTGCTGGTCTCTTTCGTCCATAGGTCTTCCTCTCACGAAAGACCCCGACTGTCAACAACCTCCGCCAGTTTTAGATTGACGAGACCGATGACCAGCGTCGCGAGCAACGTCTTGCCGCCTCCCGTCGGGATCTTCAGGCAAAAAGCGGGCAGTTGCTCGTCAAGGCCGTTACGGCGCGAGGAGTAGGGACGCCCAGTCGTGGACTTGGTCCAGGCCCGCTCTATCCAGTCGAACCCCCAGCCAGGATCCTGGCTCCGAGCTTCCTCCTCCTTTTCCCGCCACACCGCGAGCTCTTCAAGGAAACTGCGCACAGCCGCCAGCGCCCGCTGCTGGTACTCCTTTAGGATCAACTTTCAAGCCTCTCGATGGCTTCGTAGATCTGGAAGGGGAGCTGCTGGAAGTCGATCCGGTGCTGGTGAAGGAACTCGGGGTCTAGGTATTTGGTCGGAGCGAAGACGAGCTTGCGCCTCGATCCTGCTGGCAGGACGCGGGCCACTGGAAGCGATAGCGCCAGGCTCTTGAGCTTTTCGACGTCCGGCTCATAGATGAGGAATACATCGTGGGACTCAGTGCTTCCCACAAATCCGGTCTCCCGGTCGGTCTGGGCCGGGTCGAACTCCTGTCCGGTTGCGGTGAAGAATATGTATGAGGCGAGTTTCTCCCATGTCGGCAGGTGGGATCCGTCGAGGAGTGACTCCTGGCGCATGGGACGCCCGAGCTCGAAGTAGCTGAAGGTGCCGCCGAGCCCGGCTTTAAGGTCGTCGTCCTTTGCCTTTGGCACGCCGTTGATGACACGCCTCACCCGCTCAGCGGTGAGCTGTCGGCGTAGTCCTCAAACTCAACAAGGATAAAGCGACGGTTGCCGGCGTCTTCTCGGTTTTCTGCAAGAACCGCATGGGCCGTGGTACCAGAGCCGGCGAAGGAATCCAAGACGATGGAATCCGGGTCGGTAGCGACCTGGAGGATGCGGCGGATGAGTCGGGAGGGCTTGGGTGTTACGAAAGCGTCTTCCCCAGGTCCGAGATCCAGCGCTTGACTCAATTCCTGCTTGGCGTGTCGCGTACTACCAACATCTTTCCAATGCCAGATTGTCTGCGGAACAACACCTTGCTGAACTTCGGAAAGGAATCGTTTGATTCCTGGCCGATTCGAACCAGATTCTCCCCACCAGATCCGGTTGTCGGCGTCAAGCTCCTCGAATTTCTCCTTGCTCACCCGCCAATAGCTCTCTGCAGGTGGCCCTTCGATAGTCTTGCCGGTTGGCGTCGTGATCGAATAGCGGCCTTTGAGTACGCATTTCTCGCTGCCAAGTCGCTCAACAGCCATTCGCCTCGCGGGTCGTTGTCTGGATTCTTGTAGCGCTTCAACATCTCCTCGGACCGGGGCAGACGATTTGGTCGCCACTGTTCAGCACTTCGCGCATAAAGCAATACGTAGTCATGATCCTCACTGAAGTGACGAGCGGTGTTCTTGGGACTCTCCATCTTGTGCCAGCAAATTGTTGCGACGAAGTTCTCCTCTCCGAATACCTCGTCCATTAGGGCGCGCAAGTGGTGCATCTCGTTGTCATCGATCGATACGAAGATCGCGCCGTCCTCTCAGAGCAGTTCGCGCAGGAGTTTGAGGCGCGGCAACATCATGCAGCACCCCTTGTCGCGCACCGGCAGCAGTTCGTGGAAAGGCACAGCCAGATGGTAGATCTCAACAAAGACCCTCCCCTTGAAGCTCAGCCTTGGCATGGCGCCCTCCTCCAGCATCTTCAGCGCAGGCAAATGCTACTCCCAGAGCATCCTTCCCAGACCGGACTAAACACCTTCAATTGATCCGCACACCAAGGCCAGCCGGGCGGAAGCCCTGGGACAATGCCCGCAGTCAGCGTCAACGGCAGCTAGCCGCTCTGGCCCAACTCAGAGCTTGTAGCGGTAGACGTTGGTGTCGCGTACTTCGAAGCCGAGGCGCAGATAGAGGCGATTGGCGGCCTCTCTCGACGGTCGGGAGGTGAGATCCACGGTCACCGCGCCAGCGGTGCGGGCCACCTCCAGCGCAGCCTCGTTGAGCGCCCGGCCCACGCCCTGGCCCCGGGAGTGCTCGTCTACCACCACATCCTCGATGATGGCCCGCAGCCCGGTGGGGATGCGCACCAGCACCAGGGTGAGGCTGCCGACGATTTCGCCGTCGGCATGGGCCACCAGCAGGCGGGTGGCGTCGGAGGAGGCGACTGCCCCCAGGGCCTCAGCCGACGGCGGCGGGTTAGACGACGACAGCTGGGGGGTGAGCTGCTCGAACGCCTCTACCAGTTCCGCGGTGGCCGCGGTGGCCTCGGTGATCTCAACCGCCATGGGGCGAGACTACCGGCGCGAGATGGGGTTGATCGGAGCGGGGCGATAGGTTGGGCGGGTGACGATGATCACCTGGGTGGATGAATCCCCTCGCAATCGGCCGGCCCTGGTGGCCGCCTTCACCGGTTGGAACGATGCCGGAGACGCAGCCACGGGGGCGCTGGCCTGGCTAGCCAGTCGTTGGGACTCCACCGAGGTCGCCACCCTCGATCCCGAGCCGTTCTACGACTTTGCTGAGACCCGGCCCCATCTCCGCTTGGAGGACGACGGCTCCCGATCGCTGATATGGCCCAGCAACGGCCTTGTCGCCGCCACTGTCAACGGCGCTGACACGTCCGACGGCGACGACACCGAAGTGGCCCTTCTGGTGGGTGCCGAGCCCCAGCTCAAGTGGCGCACCTTCGCCCAGCAGATCGTGGACATGGCCAAGCGGCTCGACAGCCCCCTAGTGGTCACCCTAGGGGCGCTGTTGTCCGACGTGCCCCACACCCGGCCCACCCCGATCTATGGCAGCAGCGACGACCCGGCGATGGCGTCCCAGTTGGGGCTCACCCCCTCCAGCTACGAGGGCCCCACCGGCATCGTGGGGGTGCTGCACAATGCCTGCGCCACCGCCGGACTGCAAACCGCTTCGCTGTGGGCCGCCGTGCCGGGCTACGCCTCGGAAATCCCCTCACCCAAGGCCTCCCTGGCCCTGGTGCGCCGACTCGGAACCCTGTTGGACCTCTCCCCCGATACCTCAGAGCTGGAGGAGATGTCCGAGAGCTACGAGCGCCACGTGTCAGAGCTGGCCGAGCAAGCCGACGAGACCTCCGAATACATCGCCCAACTGGAGAGCGCCTACGACCAGGAAGCCACCGAGAACGGCGAGATAGAAGAAATGCGCTCCACCGACCCCGGCGAGTTCGTCGACCAAATCGAGCAGTTCCTCCGCGACCAGCGCAGCTAAGTACCATCGCCTCGGTGGAACACGACGGTGAGACCATTACTGACTCACAGGATGTCGTAGATCTCGCAGGCCAAGTTCGCGGCATCACGGTCAGTGGCCTCCCCAACGGGTACGACTACAAGGCAACCCGCTATGCCGACGTCATCCTCAAGGAGGCGTTCCCCAACCGGTTCCGTGACCTGACCAATGCCCTGGAGCAATTCGAACCAACCCTCGATGAGCTGAGATCAGGAGGCGGCGGCAGAACTGTATTTGTTCGACGGTTCGACGAGTCTTTGGCAGAGCAGCAAGAAGATGGCAACACCGTCTGGGGGAAGCAGAACATCACCATTCAGAAGGGTCTTGGGTTCGAGGGGATCGAACTGGCTTACCAAGTTCGAGACGGCTTGGACGACGCAGAAGAACTAAAAGCCAATTGGCGAGAACTGCAATATTCGAGTTGGAGTGAAGCGAAGCCTGACTATGAAGAACTCAGGGACGAGGCATTGGCACTCATGCCTCCCGTGTCCGGCAACTAGCCCTACGAGCGTTCCCTTCGTCAGCTATAGGCAGGGTAAAGTTGCCCTCGTGGGGTGACTTTTTCGTCAGCCTCAAGGCCCCAAGACACCCAGTCAGGTCTGGAGTAGCGGGCAAACAGCTCCAGATACGGCCCGGGAGAGCAGCCTTCGATTATGTCGTACTGCTCGTCCGGCTTTCGGGAGTGCTCACGCTTTCGGGTCTCGATCATGTTCACTTGCCGACGGCCAGGGGGCAACGTCCTCATGCTGCCTCGCACCCCGAACAAAATCAGCTCAGTCACGTTGCGGAAATAGAAGCCCACACCTCGGCCGTCAGGGCCGCCGTCCTTGCGCCGCTTCGCCCAAACGATGTTCGACTTGTAGGTGAACCCCCACGACTCCAAGACCTGGAGGCCGTCGGAGATGAGTGCATTGGGCACCCACAGGTAGAGGTGGGCGTTTTCGGTCATGACCTCTGAGATCGGAAGCGCACGAATCTCGGCCGTCGTCATCGTGTCGTATCGCGATAAGCGGCGATGCTCAGGGGCCACCTTCCCGGTGCGATTCATAAACCGCCATGGCAGGTCGGCCAGAATCGTCGAAAACGGGCCCCCCTCCACTCTTCGAAGCTCCTCAGCGGCCGACACAGTGCCAGTCGCCCTTTCAGCAGCCGCCGTCAGCTCTTCCCTCGACTTGGGCATGACGCGAATCTCGTGCCCAAGAACCTCAGCTAGGGCAGCCACAGTAGAAATCTGCGGATTGTGGCCGCTCCCTGAGAACAACCGGCGTACTGCCGCCGGCTGTGTCCCTGCCAATCGAGCTAATTCAGTCTTGGAAAGCCCCGCCCTTCGACGAGCCTCGTCCAACTCCTTCAACAACAAGTTCGACTCCATCCGAATCTAACCGTAACACCTGTGTTACGCCTCCTTGGGTATTTCTAAGCCACCTCATCGCACCGACGAGAAGCGGCACCCTACTCGCGGTCGATGACACTTACGTCGCTATTGGAGCGATGGACAACTAGCCTCAACGGGTAGTGGCGATAGGCGAGGCGAGAACGAGCGCACTGCGCCGCGATGAGCTGTTGGCTGATCGCAGCATGGTGGGAACAGTTTTGTGCCGCGCGCTGGCTCGGCGGGTTGACGAGTGGCTCCAAGGCATCTTTTCGGCGGAATTGGCTGATAGCGAGAACATCGCTCTGGTGGCGGTGGGCGGGTACGGCCGGGCCGAGCTGTGTCCCTATAGTGATATCGACCTGCTGCTGTTGCACCGCGACCGCCCCGACATCGGCGACATCGCCACCCGGTTGTGGTATCCGATCTGGGATGAGGGGTTGAAGCTCGGCCACTCGGTGCGGACGCCACGGGAAACCCGGGAATTGGCCAAGGCCGACCTGGATACGGCCACGTCGCTGCTGGATGTCCGGCACATTGCCGGCGATGCCGAGCTATCCGGCGACCTAGCCGGCGACAACGCGGCCCAATGGCAGCGCAACGCTCGGCGGTGGCTTCCCATGCTGGCTGAGGGCGTGGCCGAGCGCCATCGACGCAGCGGCGAAGTGGCCTACAAGCTTGAGCCCGACCTGAAACAGGGCCGGGGTGGGCTGCGAGACGTTCACGCGCTGCGCTGGGCTGAGGAGGCCGTGTTCGAGATGGACGAGGCTGACAGCCGCAAGCTGTGGGCCGACTACGAGGTGATTCTGGCGGCACGGGTGGAGTTGCACCGAACCACCGACCGCCCCGGCGACCAGCTTCTGCTCCAAGAACAGGATGGCGTGGCCGCCGCGCTGGACTACGCCGATGCCGATGAGATGATGGCCGCTATCGCCAGCTCGGCCCGGTCCATCGCATGGCGCAGCGACGAGATCTGGGCATGGCTGCGGGATTCCGAGCTGCCCCCCGAATGGCGCCGGAGGCTGCGCCGCCGTACCAGCCGCAACAACACAGTGCTGGATGCCGGCGTGATGACCCACGAAGGCCGAGCCATGCTGGCCGATGATGCCAATGCCGCTGACCCCTGCACTGCGCTGCGCTTGGCCCGGGCGGCCGCATCCCACGGACTGCGCATGGACCGTCCCAGCCTGGAGCGGCTCCAGGAGCAAATGGCCCCCATGCCCGAGCAGTGGCCTGATGAGGCTCGCAAGATGTTCGTGGATCTGCTATTGACTGGCGCGGCTGCCCCACCAGTGATCGAGGCCCTGGATCAGATGGACCTCTTCGTCCGCATCCTGCCCGAGTGGGCCCCCAATCGCAGCCGCCCCCAGCGCAACGCCTATCACCAGTTCACCGTGGACCGGCACTTGTGCGAGGCCGCTGCCCTAGCCGCCGATCTGGTCGACCGGGTGGACCGTCCCGATCTATTGGTGCTGGGAGCCCTACTCCACGACATCGGCAAGGGCTACCCCGGAGACCACACAGAGGTGGGTATGGAACTGGTGGCCGACATCGCCCACCGAATGGGCTATCCGCCCACCGATGTGGACGTGCTGGTGTCGATGGTGGAACATCACCTGCTCTTGCCCGATGTGGCCACCCGGCGCGATCTGGAAGATCCCGACACCATTGCCGAAGTGTCACGCAAGGCTCGCACTGTGCAGACCCTGCGCCTACTGGGAACGCTGACTGAGGCCGACTCGGTGGCCACCGGACCCTCGGCATGGAGCAAGTGGAAGGCCAGCCTGGTACGCGAACTGGTGGCCCGCTGCGCCCACGTGATGGAGGGCGGCGACATCGACGAGATCACGTCGAGGTTCCCCACCCCCGAACAGCGGGACATGATGGAGGCCGGCGAGCGACTGGTACTGGGCGAGGGCGACACACTGCTGGTGATCGCTCCCGACCAGCACGGCATGTTCTCCAGAGTCGCCGGAGCGCTGGCGCTAAGCGGCCTGCGTGTGCTTCTCGCCGCCGCTCACACTGAGTACGGGATGGCGCTGGAGCGGTTCCATGTGGAGAGCAACCTGGGTTTGGAAATCGACTGGCCCCTAGTCACGGCTTATGTGGAGCAGGCTCTGGCCGGTCGGCTGGCCATTGAGGCCAGATTGGCCGAGCGGATCAGCACCTATGAGGTGGTGCCCGATCTCTCGCCTAGGCCGGTGGTGGCCCCCAAGGTGACCATCGACAACGACTCCTCATCCACCGCCACCATCATCGAGTTGGCCGCCCAGACCCGCATCGGTCTACTGAGCCGGGTCACCAGCGCGTTGTCCCATCTGGATCTGAACATTCTCAGCGCCAAGGTGCAGGACCTCGGCGGCGACGTAGTCCACGCCTACTACGTTCGCAACGGCCAAGGCGAAAAGGTAACCGATCCCGATCACCAGCACGAGATCAACCTCGCCCTCCAGCACGCCATCGACTCCTGCAACGCTTGACCATGGCGCCATCCCAATCCGAGCTGCAACGCTTGACAATAATGGCTCCCCTCTTAGTCGCTGAGCGTCCATGACCGACGAGGACCGGCCCGTGGTGGGGGCGGACGATCTCCGGCGGTGGTCGGAAGCTCTAGCCGGAATCGCCCGCACCGGGCTGGCCTTCACCGACAACAAGTACGAGCAGGAACGATTCGAAGAGGTGCTGCACGTGGCTGCCGACATGGCCGCCGCTCTGAGGTCAGGCTGGACACCGGACAATTTCGTGGCCGAATGGATGAAGTCGGTGGGCGAAGGCGTGCCCGGGTACGTCACCCCCAAGGTGGCGGTGGGCGCAGTGGTGGGCAACGACGCCGGCGAGATCCTGCTGATGCAGCGGGCCGATTCCGGGGTGTGGCTGTATCCCACCGGATGGGCTGATGTGGGCTATTCGCCATCAGAGGTGGTGGTGAAGGAAGTACTGGAGGAGACCGGCATTGTGTGCGAGGTGGACCGGCCCATTGCCATCCACGACGGTCTGCGCCGGGGGTTCACCACCGTTCCCATGTATTCAATGGTGTTCCTGTGCCGGGCCGTCGGTGGCCAGCTAGTTCCCCATCCCCTGGAATGCAGCGATGTTGGATTCTTCGGTCCTGACAACCTGCCCGACGGCGTCCACGGCAGTGATTGGTGGCTGTCTCATTCCTTTGCCGCCATCCGCGGCGAGTCCATAGAGTTCCTCTTCGACCGCCCCCGCACCCCTCCCTGGCGCGGCGACGGCCATTTAGGCTGACGGCAGACTACCTGCCCATCAAAGTGCCCAGGTAGAGGCTGATCACCTTGGGGTCTTCCAGCAACTCCTGGCCGGTTCCGGTGTAGGCGTTGACCCCCTGATCCAGCACGTAGCCCCGGTCGCAGATATCCAGGCATCGCCGGGCGTTCTGCTCCACCAGGATCAGCGACACCCCATGTTGGGCTATGCGGGTGATCTGTTCGAAAACCTCGTCTTGGTACGCCGGCGACAGGCCAGCGGAGGGCTCGTCGAGCAGCACCACTTGGGGATCCATCATCAGCGCCCGGCCTATCGCCACCATCTGGCGCTGCCCTCCCGACAGTCCGTCAGCCCGCTGGCCACGGCGTTCGGCCAGCAGGGGGAACAACTCGGCGACCACCTCGAAACGCTCGTCGAACAGGTCGGGCTTCTGGAACGCACCCATCTCCAGGTTCTCCTGAATGGTCAGCCGGGGGAACACGTTCTCGGTCTGGGGCACGAAGCCGATGCCCCGGGCCACCAACTGGTGCGGCGACAGGCCGGTGATTTCTTCGTCGCCCAGATGGATGCTCCCCGACCGAATGTCCACCAGACCGAACACCGCCTTCAACAAGGTGGATTTGCCCGCGCCGTTGGGGCCGATGATCCCGACGACCTCTCCGGGGTGAAGCTGCAAGGAACAGCCGTTCAAGATGTCCACCTCGGGCAGGTATCCGGCCACCAGGTCATCAGCCCGCACCAGCGCCTGACCCGCGCTCATGGCCCCGCTCTTCTCATGATCCGACCCCGCTCATGATCCTGCCCTGGCCCGGCGCCGGCCCAGATAGGCATCGATGACCACCTCGTCGTGGATGGCCTTCCACGGCGGCCCCTCGGCGATTATCTGGCCTTGGGCCAGCACCACCACCCAGTCGCTGATGCCGGTGACCACTTCCATGGCGTGCTCGATGAACACCACGGTGAGGCCCTCGAAGGCCAGTTGGGTGATGTGGCCCATCAGCGACTGGGCCAGGGCGGGGTTCACTCCGGCCATGGGCTCGTCCAGCATTATCAGCACCGGATCGGCCATCAATGCCCGGGCCACCTCCAGCAGCTTGCGCTGCCCGCCCGACAAGGTGCCGGCCAGGTCGTCGCGCATGTGGGCCAGGTTGAACCGATCCAGCAGCTCCCCGGCCTTTTCGGTGTTGGCCTGCTCCTGGTCCTGCCACCGCGACCGGAACGGAGCAGCCAACAATCGCTCTCCAATCTGGCTGGGAGCGCCCAGCAGCACGTTGTCGAGCACGGTCAGCTTGGCCAGCGACTTGGTGAGCTGAAACGTGCGGATCATGCCCTTGCGAGCTAGCTGGTCGGGCGAGGGAGCGACTACCGCCTCCCCGTTGAACGACCAGCGCCCGGTGTCGGCCCGGTCAAAACCGGTCAACAGGTTGAACAGGGTGGTTTTGCCCGCGCCGTTGGGGCCGATGAGGGCGGTCACCACGCCGCGCTCGACTTCCAGGTGGTCCACATCCACCGCTCGCAGACCGCCGAAGCTCCGGCTCAGGTCGTCCACCACCAACAGGGGATTGGGTTTGGGAGCGCCGGGCACCGGAGGCACGGTCAGGATCGGCTCGATTTCGGCCTTGGCGGACGCCGATTCCGGTGGCGGCATCACGTCATCGGGCATCCAACTGCATTTCTGTGCGATTGCCGGTGACCCCCTGGGGGCGGAACAGCATGAGCAGAACCAGCGTCAAGCCCACCATGGCCACGCTGATGACCCCCTCGGCGCCGCTCAGGAAGTCGGCCACCGCATCCGGCAGCCATGCCTCGGCCGACAGCTGGCGCAAGAACGACTCAATCCACTCCCGCAAGAACCAGAACAAAATGGCGCCGAGCACCGGCCCCAAGTAGGTGGCCGTCCCGCCCAGCAGCAGTGCGGTGTAGGCGAAGAAAGTCACCTGGGGGCGGAACCCGTTGGGGTCGGCCCCCGATGTCTTGATGGCATCGATCACCCCGCCCATGCCGCCGATCACGCCGCCGATGATCAGGGCCTGCATCTTGTAGGAGAACACATTCTTGCCCAGGCTGCGGGCCGCATCCTGGTCTTCTCGGATCGACTTCAGCACCCGTCCCCATGGGCTGCGCACTACGAGAAACACCACCAGGCTGATCAGCGCCACCAACACCCAGCCCACGGTGATTACCCACATCTGCTGGCCGGTAAATTCAAACGTGCCGACGCCATAGCGGTCGTGGGGACCGTCGGGGTAGGGATTCAGATCGTAGAACGCTCCGGCGTCGAAGCTCACGCTGAGCGGCCCGCCGGTGAGGCCGATGGCATCGGTGGAACCGATGAGGATCCGGATGATCTCGGCCGCGGCAATGGTGACGATGGCGAACATCACCGCATGCAGGCGCAGGGTCGGGAAGCCGAGGGCCACCGCCAACGCCACCGACAGAACCAGGCCCACCACCACGCCCACCCACAACGACCAGCCGAAGGTGGCCACCGACACGCTGGTGCCGTAGGCCCCCAGCAGCAGGAACCCGACTTGACCGAAGTTCAACAGCCCGGTAAAGCCGAAGTGGACGTTCAGGCCGATGGCGGCCAGCGCCAGGATCACCGCCTCGGGTCCGAAAGCGGCTCGGGCCGCGTTGCCGAAGATAATGTCGAAGTCCACTTACCGCGCCCGTCTCATCTGGAGACCCAGTCCACTTATCCCACCCTGGCCTTGATCCCGAACAGGCCATGGGGCCGAATCAGCAGAACGAGGATGAGGGCGGCCAGCGGCACCACAAACTTCAGCTCGGGCGAGATCCACAGCGTGCTCACCTCGGTGGACATGCCGATGATCAGCGACCCGGCCAGGGCGCCGAACGCCGTGCCTAGGCCGCCGAGCTCCACCCCGGCAAAGATTAACAACAAGAGCTGGAAGCCCAGGAACGGGTCGATGTCGGTGTCGAGACCCTGGAACACCCCGCCGAGTCCGGCTAGGGCAGCTCCCATGGCCCACACCATCAGCACCACCCGGTTCACGTTGATGCCCGATGCCTCGGCCAAGCTGGCGTTGTCCGACACCGCTCGGGTGGCCTTGCCGAAGCGGGTCCACTGAAGCATTATCCCCACTGCCAGCAAGATGGCGACGATCACCACCACGGTCACCAGCTCTCGGGGGGTCACCGCCCAGGGTCCGAACTCCCACCGCTCCTGCACTTGGAAGTCGGTATAGGGAAGGGGCTCGGCCCCGAAGAACAGTTGGATCACCTGGCGTCCCAGCAGGGACAGGCCGATGGTGACCACCACGAGCTGGAAGATGCCCAGCCGTCGGTGGCGCAGCGGGCGGAACAGTCCCGTTTCCAACCCCGCACCCAGCATCCCGCACACGATCATGGTCACGATCGCGGCCAAGACCAGGTTCAGCCCTCCCCACGAGCTGTTGAAGTACCAGGCGATGACGGCGCCGAAAGTCACCAACTCCCCGTGGGCGAAGTTGACCAGGCCGGTTGTCCCGTAGATGAGCGACAGCCCGATGGCGCTCATGGCGATGATCAGGCCAAATTTCAGGCCGTTGAACACCGTTTGCGCCGCCCGCTCCCCAAACGGCGTGCCCTTGGGGGCGTCGCCCACCGCGAACACCACCGCTCGGGACGCCCCCTCGGTCACTGCTGCCTCGACTGTGGACTCGAAGCCCTCCCTCAACCCGGTCCCGTCGGGAAGCGTGCTCTCGTCGAGGGTGACCCGGTAGGTGCCCGCGCCGGGCACCACCACCGACCATTGGCCATCGGCATCGGTGACCGCCTGGCCGATCAGGGTGCCCGACTGGTCGGCCACGGTGATCTCAACTCCGGCGAAGAACTGGTCGAAACCCAATCGAAGGGTGCCCACCAACTCCGTGGGCTGGGAACCCTCTGTATCGCCCTCTGCCTGGGCTGCGGCAGAACCCGCCCAGACCAGCATGAAGCTGAGCACAATTCCCGCGAGCGCGACCCATCTCCGCATCCAGAATCACGTTACCGCCCGGCACAAGACGCCTAGCGGAGCAGCCAACAGTGACCAATTATTCCTGCTTCCCGTTTCATGAGCGGTCGAATCGCGACCACAATGGGAGCGTGGGCGACTGGGAGCGGCTGCGGAGCAACCTGGCTGAGATGGACCGGGTGATGGTGGCCTTTAGCGGCGGGGTCGATTCCTCGTTCCTGGCCTGGGTGGCCCACGATGTGCTGGGCGACCGGGCCCAGGCGGTGACCGCGGTGTCGCCGTCGCTGGCCGAGGCCGAGCGTCGAGACTGCGCTTCTCTGGCCGCCGAGTGGGGGATCCAGTGGCGGGAGGTACACACCGCTGAGATGGAGCGGGCCGACTACGTGGCCAACGACGGCGAGCGGTGCTACTGGTGCAAGGACGCGCTGATGGAGGCGGTGGCCCCGCTGGCCGAGGCCGATTCGTACACAGTGGCGCTGGGGGTGAACACCGACGACTTTGGCGACCATCGTCCAGGCCAGCGGGCCGCGGCCGAGCGGGGAGCGGTGTTTCCCCTGGTGGATTCCGGTTTCTCCAAAGCCGATGTTCGAGAGTGGTCTCAGCGGCTGGGGCTGCGCACCTGGGACAAGCCGGCCGCCCCGTGCCTGGCCTCCCGAATCCCCTACGGCACACCGGTGACGCTGGGCGCGCTGGCCTCGGTGGAAGACGCCGAGGCCGCCCTGCGGCAGATGGGCTTCGCCGAGCTGCGGGTGCGCCACTACGGCGATTTGGCCCGTATCGAGGTGCCCGATGACCGTTTGGCCGACGTGGTGGCCCAGCGGGCCGAGGTGGTGCAGGCCGTGCGCCAGGCCGGCTACCGGTACGCCACGCTCGATTTGGAGGGCCTCCGCTCCGGCAACCTGAACGCCGCTTTGGGGCTCGACTCCCCGACGCCGTGCCCATGAGCGAGGCCCTGGGCCTGGACGTCTGGCCTTGAGCGATCACGAGCTAGCCGCCGCCGAGCAGCAGTTGGCCGACAGCGCCCGGAGGCTGGCCGAAGGAATCGCCCAAGCCCTGCCCGGCTGGGTGGTGGCCGCGATTCACAGCCGCCTGCCACACATGGACTCCGAAACCCGAGAGGCCGCTGAAGCCGCCGGCCTCGCCGCCGCGGCCGACATCGGCGGCCAGGTGGCCCGGCTGCTGGCCGTCGACATCGACGATCAGCGGGACAATCCCCTGGCCCTGTTGCGCCGGGCGGTGCGCTATCCCACCGAGGTGCTGTCGGCCGCCGGCGCAACCCCGATAGAGCGGGATGACTTCGCCACCGAGCGGTTCCCCGACGACATCTACCACCTGACCCCAGCGTCGTTCGCCGACATCCACCCCGACCTTCAAGCCCCTGGGCTGGAATGGGGGGCGGCCAAGGCATTTGCACACCGCCGACGCCATGGCCAATCGGGCTGAAGGCAGTTCGGAGCCTGAAATACCCAAATCTGGCATACTTGTGTTGCCGACAGGCGGAGTAGTCGTCAACCCAAGGGGAGTTGAGATGGACGCTGATACCGCATGGGTACTCATATCTGCTGCGCTGGTCTTGTTCATGGTGCCGGGCCTGGCCTTGTTCTACGGGGGCATGGTCGGGGCGAAGAACGTGCTCAACATGATGAACATGAACCTGTATTGCCTGGGCATCGTCCCCATACTGTGGGCCGTGGTCGGATATGGGTTTGCCTCCGGGAATTGGGACTTCCCGCTGTTCGGAGACTTCGACGCCTTCTGGCTCAACGGGGTTGACGACATGGTGGCCAAGCGGGAATTCGTGTTCGGCATGACCTTTGCCGCCATCACCCCTGCGCTCATCTCCGGCGCGGTGGCGAGCCGAATGAAGTTCTCAGCCTGGGCCATCTTCGTGCCGTTGTGGTCGTTTTTGGTGTACTCGCCGGTGGTCTACTGGATCTACGCCAACGAAGGCTGGATCTACAACCTCCCCGCCCACGACTTCGCCGGCGGTACCGCCATCCATATCAACGCCGGTGCGGCGGCCCTGGCCCTGGTTTTCGTACTCGGCCCCCGCAAGGGCTGGCCCCGTGAGGTGGAATTCCCCCATAGCCTCCCCCTCGTGCTGCTGGGCGCGGGCATCCTGTGGTTCGGCTGGTTCGGGTTCAACGCCGGCTCCGCGCTGGCCTCCGACATCGCCGCCTCCCACGCCTTTCTGACCACCTTCCTGGCCGCGGCCGCCGGACTGTGCTCGTGGATGGTGGCCGAGACCGTCAAAAACGGCAAACCCACCGCATTGGGCATGGCTTCGGGCATCGTGGCCGCCCTGGTAGCCATAACCCCGGCAGCCGGTTTTGTGGGGGCCATGTCCTCCATCGTGATCGGCGCCGCGTCAGGGGTGCTGTGCTTTTTGGCCATCGGGCTCAAGCTGCACTACAAGTACGACGACAGCCTCGATGTGGTGGGCATCCACATGTTCGGCGGCATCATCGGCGGCGTGCTGATCGGGTTCTTCGCCGACTCCGGCGCCAGGGGAGAAGGCGCCGATTTCATCGACGGCGTGTTCTTCGGCGGCGGCGAGCTGCTGGGTAACCAGATCATCTCCATCGTGGCGGTGATGGCCTATAGCTTCGTGGCCACCTACATCATCGCCATGGTGCTCCACCGCACCATGGGGATCCGGGCCTCCGCCGACGACGAAAGCGTCGGCCTCGACCAGTCGCTCCACGCCGAGACGGCCTACAACAGCTAGATCACTCTCCGCCCGAACGGGCTGGGTTTCGGCTCAGCCCAGTTCGGCCAAGTCGACATCCTGGCTGCCGGTGACGGTCAACTCACCGTCGATGAACTCGGCGATGATGTAGCGGCCGAACGTGGGATCGCCCACGTCGTCTAGTTCCAGCGGGCCGGAGACGCCGTCATAGTCGATGTCGGCGCCATCGGCTATCAGACCAGCGCATTGGGCGTAGGAGAAGCACTTCTGGCCGCCGCGGGTCACCGTCTGAATCTGGTCGATGATGGTAGGACCGGCGGTGGAACCAGCGGCCAGCGCGGCCAAGGCCAACACGGTTACGCAGTCGTAGGCTTGGCCTCCGTAGGCCACGTCGCCCCCGGTCCGGTCGACTAAGCGTTCGCTGAACTCATCGCCGCCCCCCGCCGTCAGAGCCACGAAGCCATCGAGCACGTTGGGGTTGGATGGGTCCACTGTTTCGGCCAGGTGCCGGTCGTAGATGCCGTCGGTGCCGTACATGACCTCGGGGGGGATACCGGCCTCAAGCATTCCGCGGATGATCTGAGCGCCCTCGGCAAACGTGACCAAGACCACTGCATCGGGCACCATGTCCTCAATCGCTGCCACTGTGGCGTCGTAGCTGGTGGCATCATCGTCGTAGGAGATGATCTGGTAGCCCACTCCCAGCTCGGTGAAGCTCTCCGCCAGCAGGCTCGACAGGGCGTTGCCCCAATCGTCGGCCCGGGCGGGAATGGCCACGTTGGTGGCCCCGTCGGCCGCGACAATGCCGGCCAAGATCGGCGACACCGCCTGGTCGGGCGGCACCGTCCGGAAATAGAAGGCGGCGTTTTCCTGCGTGGAGAACGATGGCGAGGTGTTGGACGGGGAGCACTGGGGGATCTGGGCGTCGTAGAGGGTCTGAATGAACGACTGCGACACTCCCGACGCCGCCGCGCCCACGATCACGTGGGCCCCCTCGCCCAGCAGCCGGTTGACCGTCTCGGGGGCGGTGTCGGGATCAGTGGCGGTGTCGCCGGTCAATAGCCGCACATTCCCGCCCGCCGCCACGGTGTCTTCTATCGCCAAGCGGACGCCCTCGATCATCGGCGAGGTCAGGAACGCCAGCGAACCGGTCTCGGGCATCACCGAGCCGATGACCAACTCGAAATCGGCTGACCCTGGGTCCGCCGGTTCGGCGGTTGGCGCCGGCTCGGCGGTCGGCGCCGGCTCCACCGGCTGGGCAACATCGCCACCGTCGTCGTTGCCGCACCCTGCGGCAATCAGCGCCACGAAGACAGCAACCCAGATACAGCGAGTCCTCTTCATGCCCACGAGCCTTTCATGTATGTGTGACAATTTCAGCAACAACTAGGCCAGTCGGTGGAGCACGGCTTCGATCGGGGCCACCATACCGGTGTAGAAGGGGCCGAATTCGGCGTAGCGGGCCGACGCCTCGTCGTAGCGCATGGTGTACACCACCTCTTTGAGGTCGTCGGGGTGCTCGCAGAACAGGGTTACTCCCCACTCGTGGTCGTCGATGCCGGTGGAGCCGGTGATGAGCTGGAGCACACGGCCAGCGAACTTGCGGCCGGTGGCCCCGTGCTCGTACATGAGCTCTCGCCGGCGCTCGAAAGGCAGCTCGTACCAGTTCTGCTCGGGGTTGCGCCGCTTGGACATGGGATAGAAGCACCATGCCGGTTTGCCCTCGGGGGGGAGCTGGGGATACAGCCGGGCCTGCTTCGTCTCCTCCGGCAACCCGGCGGCGTACTCCGACAGTTCGGTGAGCGAGACGTAGGAGTCCACGATGTCAAGGCCGGCCTGCTGCACGGAGGCCTGGAAATCCCGAAGGCACCACAGGTCGGCGTGCAAGGCCATAAAGGCGATGTCGGCTTTGTGGCCGAGCACGGCCGCGGCCACCACTTGAACGCCGTTGCCCTCGGCCTGCTGGACCGCAGCAATGATGCCATCGGGTGCCGAAGTCGAACCCAGTTTGGCGAACAGGTGAAGCACGCCGATCCCGACCGACGGCTGCACCGCGCCTACCGCTCCGCTCCCCTGGTCGCTCACCATCGTTGAATCCTACGGCCCGAGAACGACATCCTCGATATCGACCACCTCGAGGGTCCCGCCGCGCACATTGGCAACGGCGTAGCGCCCAACCGTGGTGTCGCCCACATCGTCGAGCTCCACCGGACCGGAGGCGCCGTCGTAGTCGATGTCCACACCGTCGGCCAACAGAGCGGCGCATTCTCGGTATGTGGTGCACTTTTGGCCCCCGCGGGTGATGTCGGGAACCACGGCGATCAGCTCAGGCCCGTTGACGGTACCCGCGGCCAGCGCGGCCAACGCCAGCACCATCACGCAGTCGTAGGCCTGCCCGCCGAAGATGATGTTCCCGCCCACCGTCTCCGACAGCCTCTCGTTGAACTCGTCCCCTCCCGATGCGCCGTAGACGGTGAGCCCGTCCAAGTCGGACGGATTGCCAGGACTCACCAGCGAGGGCAGCTCAAGGTCGAACATGCCCGCACCAGCGTGGATGACGCGGGGCGGCACGTTGATCTCCAGCAAGCTGCGCAGTATCTGGGCACCCTCGGCAAAGGCAAGCACCGCCACGGTGTCGGCACCCATCGTCACCACCGACTGGGCGATATCGTCAAAACTGGGGGCGTCCTGGGAGAACGGCACGATCTCAGAGGCAATGCCCAGTTCTTGCAGGCTTGCTTCCAGCAGAATCGAAAGCGACCTCCCCCAGTCGTCGGACCGGGCCAAGATGGCCACGTTGGTCCCCCCACCCCGGCCAATGTTGTTGGCCATGATCGGCGCGTCGGCCTCGGCGGTGACCACCGTGCGGAAGTAGTACTCAGCGTTCTCCTGCGTGCTGAACAGCGGCGACGTGTTCGATGCCGCACACTGGACTATCTGAGTCTCATACAGGGTCTGGATGATCTGCTGGGAGACTCCCGATGCGGCCGCACCCACGATGACCTGGGCGCCCTCCCCCAGCAGTCGTTCCACCGTATTCGCAGCGACATCGGGGTCGGTGCCCGAGTCGCCCTCCAGTATCCTCACCTTGCCGCCCGCGGCCCGGATGTCGTCCACCGCCAGTTTCACGCCGGCAATCTCCGGTGGATGCAGGTAGCTGAGCGCTCCGGTCTCGGGGAGGACGGTGCCGATCACCAGTTCAGGAGCGTCGGCCAAGAAGTCCGCTGAGCCCTCGGCCTGCGCCACCCCCGTTGGCTCGGCTGTGGTGCTCTCTTGGCTCGATCGGTCAGAGCTGCCGCCACAGGCGGATGCCAAGAGCCCAAGGACAAGAACCAGGGCGACAGAACCGGCGCCCCGACGTCCTATCACCCTTGTCTGGGCATGGTCAGTCGCCGAAGCCGTTCACCAGCACGGCGAAGTGGCGGCTGGTGGCGTCGTGGCGCTTGCCCACCACGGCCCGGTAGGCATCCGACTCCCAAACTTCGCGAGCCTTCTCCTTGGAGTCGAACTTGAGCACCACCGTCTGGTGACCGGCGGTGTCGCCCTCGACCACCTCCGACTCGGTGTCGAAGGCGATCAGGTCAACCCCGTCGCCCACGCCCAGAGCACCAGCGGCACCCTGCATGTACTCCCCGTACATCTCAGGGTTGTCCACCTGATAGTTGACGATTATGTAAGCAGTCATGACTCACTTTTAGCAGGTCGAATCAGCCGCGGACGAAGAGGAAGGCACCGCCCGGGTGACCGCCTCCGGTGCTCACCACCGCCACCTCGGCGTTGTCCACCTGCCGTCCGCCGCCGTGACCCCGGAGCTGGGTCACCGCCTCGTGCAGAAATCCGTAGCCGTGCAGCCGCCCCGCCGAAAGCTGGCCACCGTGGGGATTGAGTGGGATCTCACCGTCTCGGGCGATGCGGGTACCGCCATCCACAAACGCCGCCCCCTCGCCCTTGCCGCAGAATCCCAGGCCCTCCAGCCACGACAGGGCGTTGAAGCTGAACCCGTCGTACAGCAGGGCCACGTCCACGTCGGCGGGCTTCAGATCGGTGCGGCTCCACAGGTGGGCCGCCGGGCCGTCCACCATGGGCTCGTGCAGCAGCGTCCCCTGGTCCCACGACATTCGCTCGCGCATCTGAGTGCCCACCGCCTCCACCAGCACCGGGCGATGCGGGCCGTCGGCGGCGGCATCCACTGCCGACACCACCAGCGCGGTGGAGCCATCGCAAGGCACATCGCAGTCGAACAAACCAAACGGCGTGGTGATCATGCGGGCATCCAGGTAGTCGTCGATGGTCATGGGCTCCTGGTAGATGGCCACTGGGTTGTGGGCCGCGCCAGCCCGCTCGGTCACCGGAATCCACCCCAGCTGCTCCCGGGTTGCGCCGTAGCGGTGGAAGTAGTGGCTGGCCATGAGCGCGATCCAGTTCCCCGCCGACATGGCCCCATACGGCAGCCGCCACTCCATCTCCCCGGAGATGCGGGCGCCGCCGCCCACCCCGGTGTTCTGGCGGTTGCCCCAGGCGATCGACGTGGTCTCCCACACCGTGCGATAGCACAACACATGGCGGCACAGCCCCGAGGCCACCGCCAGCATGGCGTTGACCACCGCCCCGCTCTGGCCGGGGGTCTCCATGGTGCCGCAGAACCAGGTGGGGGCGATGCCCAGGGCGTCGGCCACCGGGTAGATGCCGCCCTCGGAGTGGCCGCCGTCTTTGGCCCCGCCGCCCGGATAGGTGGACAGGCCGTCGATTTCACCCATGGTCAGCCCGGCGTCGGCCACCGCGGCCCGGCAGGCGTCAACGGCCAGGCTCATGGGGTCGCGGCCCAGCCGGCGTCCCACGTCCGACAGGCCAACCCCGGAAATGGCCACCTTCGACTCGAACTTCTCGGTCGTCGGCATGGGCCGTACCGACGCCGGGGTTGGCTCGGGATACTCCTCTATCTCAGACACCGGCTCGCCGGTGGGGGCGAACACCGGCAGCCACACATCCTTGTGCTGCTCGAAGCGCGCCGATACCCGCAGGCCGATGACCACATCGTCGGGCTCCGCGTCCACGATCAGGGTGGTGAGCCGCACCAGGGGGTCTTCTTCGATGGCCACCAGCCCGATGACGTACGGGATTTCCATGTCGGGCAGCCACGGCTGATAGTTGACGGTGAACCCCACCACCGTTGCCCGACCCGATACGTCTCTCACCTTGGGAACGCCACCGCATCGCGAGCAGACCACGCCGGGCGGGTGGAGATAGCGGTTGCAGAGCTCGCAGTACTGAAACCGCAGCACACCATCGGCCCCGGAAGTCCAGAAGAACTCGTTTTCCGGAGTGAGCTTGGGCAGGGGGCGCATGCCCAGGATTCTTATGCAGACGGGAAGTAGAAGTTGAGTTGGCCGTCGCGGACAAAGCCGGCCAGACGCAAGCCGGCAACCGCCGCCGTTTCCACCGCCAACGCGGATGGAGCGCTCACCGCGACCAACGTGGCGAAGCCTGCCGCCCACGCTTTCTGCACCATCTCAAACGAGGCTCGGCCGCTCACAAACAGTCCCTGGCCATGGGCCGGCAGGTCGCCGTCAAGCAGCAATCGGCCCACCACCTTGTCCACCGCGTTGTGGCGGCCGATGTCCTCCCGCACCAGGGTGGGCTCCCCCTCGGCCCCGAAGACTGCCGCGGCGTGGACTCCACCAGTGGTGCCGAACAGGTCTTGGAAGGCCCGAACCCTCTCCGGCACCGCAGCCAGAACGTCGGCAGAGATGGGCGTTTCTCCGAGGGGCAGCGGATCCAACCGTTCGCTCAGCGCTTCAATGCTCTCGGCCCCGCACAGCCCGCAGGCCGAGGTCGTGAGGCCGAGTCGGGGGGTGGCCGGAGGAGCGCCGTCGGTCTCCACAGTCACCAGATTGAATTCAGTGTCGGCAGCCGGCTCGGTGGCGCAATAGCGAATGGACGTAACCGACGCATCGCCGAGCAGGCCCTCGGTGAAGCAGAACCCGGCGGCCAGCTCGAAGTCGTGCCCCGGGGTGCGCATGGTGGTGGTGACGGTCACGTCGTCAAGCTCGATGGTGAGGGGCTCCTCCACCACCAGGTCATCGGGACGCCGGTGCTCTTTGCTCCCGTCCCAATGGCGAACCAGCACTCGCTGGGACCTGCCTCGGGTCATGACAGCCGGTACATCTCGGAGACCACATGATGCTGGAGGTCCAGCCCCATAGCCGCCATGGCTACCGAGGAGTGCAAGACCTCTCCGTCCACCCAGAAGCGCCGCTCGGTGGCGGTCACCGGCTTGGCCGAGAGGGTGCCTAGTACCGCGGTCGACGCCAGCTGGATGTTGTGCCCCTCCAGCTTGCCCTCCAGAATCTCGGCAATGCCCGACGGCTGCACCAGCACCAACTCCACCCGTCCGTCGCCTTGAGGACGCAGATACCCAGCCTCAGCGTGCAGGGGCAGGCCCGTGCTGGAGTCCTTGGTCTTCTGCGCGTAGGCCACGAACGGCTTGCCCACATGGGTGAAGGAGACCTCCTCTGCATAGGAGAAATCCTCAATGGTGGGATACACCCCCGTGCCTGTGCCCTGCCAAGTTCCCAGTAGGAACGCCAGCGATACACACGCCGGATGAAGCTCGGCCATACAACGACGTTACCGCCGCTGCCAGTGTTTTCGGGCTAGAAATCCATGTCAGGCATACCGCCGGGCATGCCGCCGTTATCGTCGGGCTTGTCGGCCACCACGGCCTCGGTGGTCAAGAACAGGCCGGCAATAGAGCCGGCGTTCTGGAGCGCCGAGCGGGTGACCTTGGCGGCGTCGATAATCCCGGCGGTGAGCAGGTCTTCGTACTCGCCGGTGGCCGCGTTCAGCCCGGAGTTGCCCTCCAGGTTGCGGACCCGCTCCACAATCACGCCGCCCTCAAGGCCGGCGTTGACCGCGATCTGGGCCAGCGGGCCTTCCAGTGCCTTGGACACGATGCGGGCGCCGGTGGCCTCGTCGTCGGCCGACAGGTCCTCCGCGGCGGAGTTCACCGCCTCCTGGGCCCGCAGCAGGGTCACGCCCCCGCCGGCAACAACGCCCTCTTCGATGGCGGCCTTGGTGGTGCTCACTGCGTCCTCTATGCGGTGCTTCTTCTCCTTGAGCTCCACCTCGGTGGCAGCGCCCACCTTGAGCACGGCCACACCGCCCGACAGCTTGGCCAGGCGCTCTTGCAGCTTCTCCCGGTCGTAGTCGGAGTCGGTGTTGTCGATCTCACCCTTGATCTGGGAGATGCGGCCCTCGACGTCGCTGCGGTCGCCGGCGCCCTCCACGATGGTGGTCTCGTCCTTGGTGATGACGATCTTGCGGGCCCGGCCCAGCAAGTCGAGCGTGGTGTTCTCCAGCTTCAGGCCCACCTCTTCGCTGATCACCTGGCCGGCGGTCAAGATGGCCATGTCCTGGAGCATGGCCTTGCGCCGGTCGCCAAAGCCCGGAGCCTTCACCGCGGTGGAGTTGAAGGTGCCCCTGATCTTGTTCACCACCAGGGTGGCCAGGGCCTCGCCCTCCACATCCTCGGCGATGATCAGAAGCGGCTTGCCCGCCTGCATCACCTTCTCCAGCACGGGCACGATGTCGCGCACTGCGGTGATCTTCGAGCCCACGAACAGGATGTAGGGCTCGTCCAGCACGGCTTCCATCCGCTCGGCGTCGGTCACGAAGTACGGCGAGATGTAGCCCTTGTCGAAGCGCATACCCTCGGTGAAGTCCAACTCCAGGCCGAAGGTCTGAGACTCCTCCACGGTTACCACACCGTCTTTGCCCACCTTGTCGATGGCTTCGGAGATCAGCTCGCCGATCTCGGGGTCGGCAGCAGAGATGGCGGCCACGTTGGCGATTTGGGCCTTGTCCGACGACACGTCCACCGACTGGGATTGAATGGCACCCACCGCGGCCTCAACGCCAGACTCGATGCCCTTTTTGATGGACATGGGGTTGGCCCCGGCGGCCACGTTCCGCAGCCCTTCGCGCACCATCGACCAAGCCAGCACGGTGGCGGTAGTGGTGCCGTCGCCGGCCACGTCGTCGGTTTTCTTGGCCACCTCTTTGACCAGCTCAGCGCCGATCTTCTCGTAGGGGTCCTCCAGCTCGATCTCCTTGGCGATGGACACGCCGTCGTTGGTGATCGTGGGGGCGCCCCACTTCTTTTCCAGCACCACGTTGCGGCCCTTGGGGCCGAGAGTGACCCGCACGGCGTCGGCCAACTGGTTCATTCCCGACTCCAGCGCGCGCCGGGCTTGCTCATCGAATGAGATGATCTTGGGCATCCTCGAATACTCCCTTTTGTACTATCGGCCCGTACCCCATTGGCATGGTGCCGATTCTTGGCCTTCCGGCCGTTTAGCACTCTCAGTGTGAGACTGCTAAAGGTTACCGATGAGTCGCGGGAACGCCAAACTCAAGTGGAGCTAAATCAAGCAGGACAACAGTGAGAAATCAGCCGCCAGCCACCGCGGGAACGATGGCCACGGTCTGGCCGTCGGGCACCGACGTGGCCAAGCCGTCGGCGAATCGCACGTCGTCGTCGTCCACGAACACGTTGACGTACCGGTGCAGGCCGCCCGACTCGTCGATCAGGCGGTCTTTGAAGCCGGGGTGGGTGGCGTCCAGCGAGGCAATCACGTCGCGGACGGTGCTGCCCTCAACGGTGACCTCGCTGGCCCCGCCAGACAGGGGGCGAAGGGTGGTCGGTATCCGGACGGTCACGCTCATGGGCCATGATGCTATTCGGATGAAGCTCGGGAAACGACTCGTGAATCAGGGATTGGCACGTATGGAGCTCGGGAAGCGAGCTATGAATCGGAGGACGGCGTGAGCGGGCGGCGGAGATTCACCGCCGGGGAGTTCTCAGCCGACGACCTCGCGGCCCGCAAAGGCTCGAAAACGGTGTCGGTGTGTCTGCCGGCCCGCAACGAAGAGGCCACCGTGGGAGCCATTGTGGAGGTGGTGCGAAACGAGCTCATGGACAAGGTGGGCTTGGTGGACGAGCTGATCGTGATGGACGACCACTCCACCGACCACACCGCCGCGGTGGCCAAAGACGCCGGGGCCAACGTGGTGGCCTGCGCCGATGTGCTCATCGATCTGGGCAATCAGCCCGGCAAGGGGGAGACGCTGTGGAAGTCGCTGTACGCCTCCACCGGTGACATCGTGGTGTGGTGCGACGCCGACGTGGCCAACTTCGGCCCCCACTTCATCTCCGGCCTTCTGGGACCGCTGTTGGTAGACGATGCCATCTCCTATTGCAAGGGCTTCTACCACCGCCCGGTGGGGGCCGACCAGCGAGGCGGGGGGCGCACCACCGAGTTGGTGGCCCGACCGCTTATCGCCCTGTTGTTCCCCGAGTTGGGCGACATCGTCCAGCCTCTGGCCGGGGAATACGCCGGGCGGCGCAAAGTGCTGGAGCGGGTGCCGTTCGTGCAGGGGTACGGGGTGGAGATGGGCCTGCTCATCGACGTCTGGCGCCTGGCCGGCTACGAAGCCATCGCCCAGGTGGACTTGGGCACCCGCGTCCACCGCAATCGACCCCTGCACGAGCTGTCGTCTCAGGCCACCGAGGTCATGCAAGCGGCTCTGCACCGGGCCGACCGCACCCTGGTGAACACCACCATCACGCTGCGCCGCCCCGGCTTCGGCGGCACCGAGATAACCATGCAGGAGCGCCCTCCCCTAGTCGAGGTCACCGGCTACTTCCGCCAAGCCCTCTGAGCCGCCCGCAGGCTGGGGCCCGCTGGCTGGGGTAGAGCCCGGCTATGCCTTCAAGTAGTCCAGCACCACCCTGGTGACGAGTCCGGCCGTGTCGTCCATTGCCGCCTCGGTACCGAACCGTTCGCTGAGGCTCACCAGCTCCCCGCAACCCGGCGCCGCAGTGTCGTCGGCCCGGCCCACCACTGCCAGCACCGGCACTCCGGCAGCAGCGGCCATTTCCGCCACCCCGCCCACCACCTTGCCCTCCAGCGAGGTGGCGTCGAGTGCGCCCTCCCCGGTAACCACCAGATCGGCCTGCTCGATGCGCCCGTACAGGTCCACCTCCTCGGCCAGCAGATCGAAGCCATTGCACAGCTCGGCGCCCACGCACGCCAGACCGCCGGCCAGGCCTCCCGCCGCCCCCGAGCCCTCCAGGTCGCCCACCGCCACCCCATAGGTCTCGGCATACACCCCGCAGAGCCGCTCCAGACGCCGGCGCAACAGCTCCACCTGCGATGCAGTGGCCCCCTTCTGGGGTCCGAACACCTCGGCGGCGTCCACAAACCGGGTCCTCACGTCGCAGGCCACGGCCATCTCCACCCCCCGGAGCCGCTGAGTGGGATACAACGCCCTCAGCGCGCCCAAACCACCGTCGGTGGTGGCCGAGCCCCCCACCCCCACCAACACCCGCCGGGCGCCCCGCTCCACCGCCGCGTCTATCAACTCCCCGGTGCCGTAGGTGGTGGCCCCCAGCGGGTCGTTGCCCTCGGCCCCGCCCACCAAGGCCAACCCCGACGCCCGGGCCATCTCGATCACCGCGGTGTGGCGGTGCAGGCGCCACGGAGCCTCCACCGGGTCGCCCAGAGGCCCGGTCACGATGCTCGACCGGTTGGCTCCGCCTACCACTTCCAGCGTTCCCTCGCCTCCGTCGGCCATGGGGACGGCATCAACGGAGGCCCCGGCCTGTGCTGCCGCTTGGGCTATAGCGTCGGCAACCTCGGCAGCGGTGGCCGTTCCCCGAAATTTGTCGGGGGCGGCAACGATATGCATGCAGTCGCAGCCTTTTGGCTGTGAGACTGTCAGCCGGGGCGCTGGGCCAGGCTGTCGGGTCCGATCAGGATGAGGATGAATGCGTTGCCCAGCGATTCGAGGGTGAGGCCACCGGGGGGAGGATCGGGCATCGGCCACAAGGGCTTCTCAGACTCGCCCAGCAGCCGGGCAATACACTGGGCGTCCACCTCATACCCGGCCCGGTAGTAGAAGGCCGAGCCCGTCTGAGGACTGGCATTATGCGGACGCAGTGTCACGTAGTTGGCCGCATTCAACTCCCCCGAGAGCCGACCGGCTGCTCCGTTCACGTCGGTCCCATTGGCCACCAGCACGCCGATGGTGGACGGATCGCGGCACTCGAGCTCCTCGTCGGGAGGGGGAGGGGGAGGTTGGGTTACCTGTGGAGCGGGCTCGGTGGTCTCCGACTCCCCGGCGTCATCGGTCTGAGGCGCAGGAGTGGCGGCCGGTTCGCCTTCCTCGGCCGGGGTCTCCACCGGGTCGGGGATCTCCTCGGGCTCCATCGTGGCCTCGGCCGTGGGCTGGTTGGTGGTTACCGCCGTCGAATCCTTCTCGTCATCGAGGCCGCGGGCCAGCACGAAGGCCCCGGCTGCGATGAGGGCGAGAACCAGCACCACTCCTTTGAGCGCCATCTGGTTGTTGGGGGCTCGATTTGACTCCATATTGCGTCTGGCTCCGGACTGTCAGCGCGACGGCTGCCGGCCAACCGAGGTCTGGCCGAACTTCGAACGCCTGCGGCGATCGCGCAGTCGCCGCAAACGCCGCACGACCATCGGGTCGTACTCCATGGCATCCGCCTGTTCCAATAATTCGTTCAGCAGCTGGTAGTACCGGGTTGTGGAGAGCTCGAAACGCTCGCGGATCGCCGCCTCCTTCGACCCGGTCTCCTGCCACCAAGTGCGCTCAAAATCCAAGATCGCCCGATCTCGTTTCGTGAGAGCCATTCCACAAGCGTTACCCACCACTAGGCGCTATTCAAGCACCCTCCCCAAACCGCGCCCCTTATGCTCTTTGTGGAGGGGCAAGAAACCTCTCAATAACCAAATTCGACGCCCGAGTAGCTCAGTCGGCAGAGCAGCTGTCTTGTAAACAGCAGGTCGCAGGTTCGATTCCTGTCTCGGGCTCAAGTCGAGTACTCGTCGCCAGAAAGCCGACTTGACTCCTCCTAGCCGCCTAGCCTCGCGGTGGCAATCGGAGAGGAGCGCCAGTGGCAGACGAACCTGCCTGGTCGATAGGGATCGAGGAGGAATACCTCATCGTCGAGCGTGAGAGCGGGGCCCTGATCACCGAGCAGCCGCCCGGGATCCTGGAGAAGGTGGCCGACCTGCACCACGGCATCGTCGCCCGGGAGCTGTTCAGCTCGCAGCTCGAGATCGGCACCGGCATCTGCACCGACTTCAAGCATCTGCGGGCTGACATAGGACTCCTGCGCCTCGCCGTCACTGAGGCCGCCGACGAATACGGGCTGGCTCCCATCGCGGCCTCTTCCCACCCGTTCGCCAGCCCGCAAGATCAGAAGGTGACCGAGGGTGCCCGTTATCAGGCTCTGGCTGACGACCTGCAAGGCGTGTCCCGCGGGCTGGTCATCTCCGGACTGCATGTACACGTCGGCATCGAAGACCCCGACCTCCGGGTGGACCTAATGAACCAGGTCTCCTACTTCCTGCCCCACCTGCTGGCCCTGTCCACCTCGTCGCCGTTCTGGGAGGGCCGCGACACCGGTCTGAAGAGCTACCGCATGGCGATGTTCCGCTCGCTTCCCCGCACGGGATTGCCGGAGAAGTTAGACTCGTGGGCCGAGTACCGGCGCCATGTAGACGTGCTGGTGCAGGCCGGAGTCATCGAGGACTCCACCAAGGTGTGGTGGGACATCCGGCCGTCGGAGCGCTACCCCACCCTGGAAATGCGGGTCACCGACCTGCCCACGAGGATGGAAGACACGGTTTGCGTCGCGGCTCTGTACGTCTGCTTGCTGCGGATGCTGTGGCGGCTCAAAGTGGAGAACCGCCGGTGGCGCAGCTACGCCAACTTCCTGGTGTCGGAGAACATGTGGCGGGCTGAGCGCTACGGAATCAGCGATCGCCTCATCGACTTCGGCAAGGGCGAGATGGTGCCGATGCCCGACTTGGTGGAGGAAATGATCGAGTTGGTCCGACCCGACGCCGAAGCCCTCGACTGCGTGTCGCAGGTCGAGCACGCCCGCACCATCTGTCAGCGCGGCACCTCGGCCGACCGCCAACTGGCCGTGTACTACGGAGCGCACGAGGACGGCGCCACTGACGAAGAGGCTCTGAATGCCGTCGTCCAAGCCCTGATCGCCGACACCCTCGCCCCACCCCAGACCTAGTCCAATGGCTCAGAAAAGTTGCTCTGCCGCCAAGCGAAACACTCGATCCGCATAGGACCGGCCGGTTCGCACCTGTTCCACTTTGCACTGCGATAGGAGCTGGTCCACAACTGGCTTGACGTGGGTCTCCTTATAAATGGTTTCGAGGAGTGCGTCCTCGCAAAACTCCGCCATGCTGTAGTCACGCCCACTGAGCAGTTCCAAGATACGACTCTCTAGTGGGGTGAAGTCTGGGTGCAGAATGTCGAACGACATCTGGTTGGGATCACGCGGGTCTCGGAATCGCTGACCGGAGACGCCGTCGACCTCCCACAATCCGTCCTTGAACTTCTGCACGGCGACTTTGCTCGTAGTCCCGAAGAAGAGATGTAAAGAGTGCCCACCTTCGTCGATCATCTCGAAAGTCAGCACGTACGGAAAGCCAGCCGAGTGAAGTCCCTTGCGGTACAAATTCAAGAGGAACGGCTTCTTCTCAGCAGTCGGTAGCCGATCAACGCGCCGCCAATCGCTATGCCCAAAGACACGCTCGCCCGCTTGCTGTTCACCGTTGGCGAAGCGGATGAAGAACTGATCCTCAAAAGTGACGAGCACCTCGGATGATTGCTGTTGAGCAATCCGCTGCACAATCTCATAGTCGGTATCAACACCCCAGCCGTCGAGATTGGCGAACACTGGCCCATCCCATCCGTCCACTTCAGCGATCGCCTGCTCAAAGAGGTCACTGCACTCGCCGCGGCGGACCCTCACTACTAGGCCGGGCGGCCGAGCGGTGAGCGGGAACCGAGCGTCCAGAAGCTCCTCGAGGTGCGCAGCGCGTCCGAGATGATCCTCGACGAAGACGAGCCGTGTCTGAGTACCCCAGCGCGTCACCTCGCCCCGCAACGCTTGTTCCATTGCGATCACAGGCGAACTGTCCTGAGCGTTCTTGTACTCTCCTGGACCTGCGAAGCCGTCAAAAAACGTGATCCCGATGTCGCGAAACTGCCTTGCCATGATCGGAAACCACGCTGACATGTACCGGCGCAACAGCGTGTGTTTTGCAGCTGTGTGGGGGTCGCGCTCCCAGAGGATCCCGGTTGGAACGGCCATTAGGTCAGGCCGCCGCCTCCGGAAGCTCGTCCCAAACTTCGCCCTCTAGTTCTCGACCACCGGCCTTGGGGGTTCTGCCTCCCCATTGTTTGAAGAAGAATGCTACGCCTGCTGAGGTGCAGGTATCGCGAAGCTCGGTGGCCCAGTCAGCCTCCATGGGCCGCGCGTTTGCACCAGATTCGCCGCCAGCAATTAGCCACTGGATGCCCTCAAGATTGAGTGCGCCGAGTGGACCGAGAAGAGGTTCGGCGCTTACGAACCGCACTGCTGCCGGAACCTTACGTAGATGATCGATGCGGAAGGCGTATCGGCGAGACTCCACGCTGACGCCCATCCATAGGTTCGGTGGCCAGTCGAGCTCACCTGCGACGCGACTCAGTCGCTGCGCTCTCTTGGTGAGCACCTGATAGGTGTGCTGTGGCGTTTCTCGAATTACCTCGAAGACCTGCTTGATGAACTCAAGTGGAACGTCGTCATGAAAGAGGTCGCTCATCGAATTCACAAAAACGAGCCGCGGAGTACTCCAGCGGTGAGGCACATCGAGCGAAGAGGGATGGAGCGTAAGCCTGAAGCCCGGCCCACTCGTTCTCGGGTCACCATCATGCTGGTACTTCGGCGAGCCCATTGCCTTAAGCCGCTTCGACAGCGTGAGTGCATAGCAGCGATCACACCCCGTCGACACGCGGTCGCAACCCGTGGTCGGATTCCACGTGGCTTCGGTCCACTCGATCGCCGAATTGTCAGACACGCCTCCAATGTAGGCCCGGGGTATGACAGTCAAGAATTTGGCTCCGTGGCAACTCGCTGAGCAGCAGCGGGAAGCCGTCCTAAACGCGTCCAGATCCGAGGTGTTGTTCGGTGCACTTAGAGCTCCTGAAGCGTGCCGTCCTCCTTGGCCTCAAGAACGCCTGCGATGAGGAAATCCAACGCCCCTTCATCTGCATCGGCTTCGATCTGCTTGTCCCACCTTTCCCAATCCAAATCGCTGAACCACTCCCTTAGCTGCGCATACTCGTCTTCTGGAAGTCCAAGAATCGCCTGCTGAATGTCAGACACGGTCGACGCTGACCCATCACTGTCTGTTCCCATACGCTGATGATACGTACCCAAGTTAGCGGTGGCGGACGATTTCGCAGTAGCCACTATGGCGTGACCCCTTGAGGTTGGTTCGCCTGTTGTGGGAGTTCGTTGTCCGGTATTGCTGGATGGAGGAGGGTCACGGCTGTGGCGGATCGGGGGCGGCGCACGCCCGAGCAGGTTGTGCGCAAGCTGGGTGGGGCGGACCTGTTGTTGGGCGGGGGCGCTTCGGTGGCGGATGTGGCCCGGCGTCTGGAGGTGTCGGAGCAGACGTTTCATCGGTGGCGCAGCCAGTGCGGCGGGATGAGGGCCGATGACGTGAAGCGGCTCAAAGAGCTGGAGGCCGAGAACGCCCGCCTGAAGCGGGTCGTGGCCGACAAGGAGCTGGAGATCGACGCCTGGAGGGAGATCGGCCGGGCAAAATGGTAGGCCCGCCGCAGCGGCGCAGAGCCGTCGAGATGCTCCAGGAGCGGCTCGGGGTGTCGCAGCGGCGGGCTTGTCGGATCGTGGGCCGGCACCGCTCCACCCAGCGCTATGAGCCGGCTGAGCCGGACCCGGACTGGGATCTGCGGGCCGAGTTGCGGGAGTTCGCCGGCGACTGCCCCCGGTGGGGGTATCGGCGTGCCCATGCGGTGCTGCGGCGCGAGGGCTGGAGGGTGAACCGCAAGAAAGTCCAGCGCCTGTGGCGCGAGGAGGGTCTGCGGGTGCCGCCCGCAAAGCGCAAACGCCGGCGCACAGGCGGCTCGGACGCCGACGCGGGCCTGCTGGCCGCCGAGCGCCCCGATCACGTGTGGGCGCTGGACTTCCAGTTCGACGCAACCGCGTCGGGCCGCAAGTTCAAGATCCTGCACGTGATCGACGAGTTCACCCGCGAGTCCTCGGCGGACCTCGTCGACCACAGCATCGACGCCGACGCGACGGTGGCCTGCTTGGACAAGGCCGCCTCGGCCAGGGGCCGCCGCCCCGAGCTCGCGCGATGCGACAACGGCCCCGAGCCCACCGCGAACGCGCTGCGCGACTGGTGCCAGCTCACTAACACCAAGACCAGCTGCATCGACCCCGGGTCGCCCTGGCAGAACCCCTGGGTCGAGTCCTACGGCTCCCGCATGCGCGACGAGCTGCTGGCCATCGAGCAGCTCGACAGCCTGCTAGAAGCCCAAGCACTTGTCGCCGACTGGAGAAGCGACTACAACACCTACCGCCCGCACTCCGCTCTCGGCATGCTCACACCAGCCGAATACTCGGACCAACGGGCAAAGAACAACCCGAAAAAACTCTCACAGCAAGCGGACCAAAAAACGGGGTCCGGTCAGCGGGACTGCGCCGTAAGCAGATGCACCTAAATGGCCGACCTCGGAGCTAGGCGCAGGAATCCAGTAGCTGGTCGAACGCTTCTGGCCACGACAAGGCCACACCATGGGACTCGCAGAGGTCAGGCCAATAAGCCGACGATGGTTCCCGCTCTACGGCCAGCACTGGCCGATTGATGTCGACACCCCAATCGACAAGATGCGCGTAGCTGAGCACTTGCCCAAGACCCAGCCGCAGCTGCCGCTCTTCGTTGGCGGAGGTGAGGCTCTTCACTTCCGCGATCCATGCCGCATCGGCCGCAATCCAGCCGACATCGAAGAGAGGATCGGAATCACTTGGCGAGAGCGGCTCCCAGCCACGGGCATTGATAGCGTCGGCAAGCTGGTTCTGCACCTTCTTGTGTGCGTTCGTTCCCCGGTCGATCGCATCAGGGTCAAATCTGAACACTCGCGATCTGGGTGTGGCGGAACCACCGGGTGGAGGACGCATGTACGGCTGTCCCGGAGTTACGGAGGGGCCTGCACTACGTGACTTGACTTCCCCGCTTGACGCACGCTCCTCAATGGCCTGAATCGCTAGCTGACTCGGTGCACAGATCACGACCTCCATCCCGGTCTTCAAGCGACGGTGTTGACGCACACGTTCGCCCGACGCAGCCGCCGCCTCAACTTTGGGCGTCTTCACCTGGAGGTTTGTCGAGTAGGCGAAGTCGATGCGCAGAGCAGCGTCCCAAAACACGAAAACGTCGTGCTCAACGGCATAACCGCAAAGCAACACGAAATCGACTTCCGACCAATCGAAGTCCCCTCTTTCCCCACGTCGCTGACCAGTGAGTTGAATCTTGTATTCCCGCGTGGATCGACCGCCGGGTGGATTCGTCGCGTTGTAGATGTAGACCCGAACTCGGTTGGGGAGGGGAGAGCGGAGTTCCACCACGAGTTCGCCAGAGGCATCCGTCCCTGCGGCAACTAATGCGGCAGGGCCGATTGCAGCAACGAATCGGTCGTGTAGCTCTGCTTTCGAGAGCCGGTCAGACAATGTCATCCTCCTCAACCCACCCTTGACCTACAAGAAGTACGCTCCATCTACCCGCTCGAAGTGATCATTGCAGAGCTGCTCGAATGCTCTGAGCGACAGTCCAGCAGGCTTTCCACCTCCTCCGATCACTGCCCCTACTGCGACAGAATAGAGGTAGTCAAGATGACGCTTTGGTGAGTTGTCGCCAACAATGCCCTCAAGATGCGCAGCTACGGCATCTACAGCCAAGTCTCCCGCACCGTTGAGCCGAGGGACTCTATGGCCCGCGACATCGAAGGTCATGACAAGGTCGTAAAACGGCACGAGCTCACCTCGCCTAACCTTGTAGCCCTTCTGGCTGCGCTGCCCCTTGTCAAGGATAGAGACCTCTACCTGACGTAGACCTGAGTCTTCGACTGCATCAAGGAGGGCCGTCCACACGGCGTCGTCCGAATTGTGAAAAACAATAGAAACGCGGCCGTCTTTGACTACTACTCGCTTCGCCTCTAGGAAAGATTCTGTGAGTAACCGCTGGTAATCGCCAACCGTCTTGCCTCCGTGTTCGACGCGACGTGACTTGTTCACAACGATCTCTCGATCATTGTCGGTCGGATCTCCTAGCCAGGACTCCCAGACAATGTTGCAGTCTGCGTAGTGGATGTTGTTGCCAAACGGCGGATCGGTAAACACGTAGTCGACAGAGTCGTCGGCGATCCAACAGAGATTCGTTGCCGACGACTGACTCACGTCCACATCACCGTCTGGAAGTACGTCGTACAGCCGACGTACTTGGCGTACCTGATGGCGGAACACTTCGAACACGTTGGGCTCTGAGACGAGTTGTGGGATGAAGAGGGTGCCCGTAAGTGGGCGTTGACCGCCCTTCGCGTTATAGCGGCGCATACGGCTTGCGTGCCACGCCGTATTTGTAAATGCGAACTGAAGCGCCTGGCGAACAGTAACTTCCTTGATCAAGCCAATCTCATACCAAAGCCGGGACAGCGCTATGGCAGGCCGGCGAGCGAACATGTCGGCAACAGTCCGCACTCCCCTAAGGTGTAGCGCGGACCGGATATACATCTCGCGAGACGAATGAATTGGTGCGTCCGGCATCCAGCGTGTGACCCGGCGACGTACGATTTTGTCGATCTGGTGATGCGCTTCTGGAGTCAGGTCGCCGTGGACGAGCTTTCCGCCCGACTCAGGAGCAAGCGTAAGCCACCGGGGTACGGATGCAATCGGAAGGACGCGTCGACGATCAAACCACCTTCTACAGCTATCGCAACGAAGGTCGCGTGGCAATGGCCGATCCGGCTCGATCGCGTCCCAAAGAACGACTTCTGACGCGCACTTAGGACACTCATATACCTCCGACCAGACCGTATGGCGCGCTAGTCCATATACATCGCCATTAGCGGATTGGACCGACGACCAATAGAGGGCTCGCTCTGCGCGGCGCATCCACGAGCGATCAAACGCCAGGATCGTCTCGGCTAGCAGCTCAGGGGACACGCGTCGAGTGTGGTTTCGGGCAAGGTGCACCGCGCCTGGCGATAGATCAGAAAGCACTGCTCGGCGGCCTGCAAGCACTGCGGCCACTCCTGTCATGCCGGACCCGCAGAAGGGGTCGGCCACTGAACCTCCTGGCATTGTTGACGCTTCGATGAACGGAATGATCGTTTCGGGAGGAACTTTGGTCGGATATGTGTGCGAGGTGTACCACGGTCCACCCTTCGTTCCGGCCACGTATTCAGGGAGTGGTTGCCGACGGGCTAACGAAGGTCGGTTTACTTGCTCGACTTGGGCAGACGCCATGATTTGCCTCTCTTCTCAAGAATCTCGGAGCAAAGGCCTTCGACTGCGGCGAAGCTCCAGCCCGTCGGCGATGCACCCTCAGCAAGTAGATGACGCATAACCTGCGAATGCAGCCATGGGGTGGTGCAACGCGAAGGAGGTTGGCGCGCGACATACTCTTTTAGCTCTATCTCAATTTCGGCTCGACCTGCCTCTCGGCGCTTGGCATTGAGACTTGGCCGAACCCCGGTGGCAAGGTGCATCACAAGGTCAAAATTCGCGACCCTCTCACCCTTGTCCGCATGACGGAGACCCTTAAACGAAGCCTGCCCTTTGTCCATCACAACAGCGGCCTCCACGTGAAGTCCAGCCGAATCGATAGCGTTCTGGATGCTTGACCATACGGCATCATCCGAGTTGTGAAACTGCAAAGAAGCCCAAGTCCCCGGCCGCATAACTCGACTGATTTCCCCTATCGCGCGGCTCATCTCCTTCTCATAGTCGTCGAGAGTCGTCCCACCCAGCTCGGGGGTTAGCCGCCTGTTGACGACGGTCTCAGCAGCGACATCGGTCTGTTCGCCAAGCCACGCTTCCCACAGGAACGACGAATCGCCGTAGTAGATGTTCGAGCCGAATGGTGGATCCGTGAACACGTAGTCAACACTGTCATCCGCTACCCATGTGAGTTTTTCGGCGGTGCCAAGATGCACCTCACAAGTACCTGGTGCTTCCCAAGTCCTCCGGTACATCTCAGAGATCGTGGCGAGCTTGCGGCGAAAAAGGCTGAACACGTTGAACTCGTAGTTCAACGAAGCCAGATACATAGTGGACGATAAGACATTGGTCGGCCGACTTGGATGCCATTGGTAGCGACGCGAGGCTCGATTAACACTCGCGGTGAAGACGAACCGTAGACCAGCGCGAATCGACTCGTCATCCACCTGCCCGATGGCATCCCAGAGTGCCGATAATGCATGGAGGTTGCAAGCAGTAAAGAAATCAGCTGAGGTCGCGATCCCTTGCACCTCGTGCTGTGCCCGCCACATCTCACGCCAGCGATCCCAAGGGGCCGTCGGGTACCAGTGAGGGATATGGACTCGGTCTCCTTGGTCGTCCTTGGCCGCCCCATCGACCGGCTGCACGAGTCGTGTGCGTTGCCCTTCTACGCGAATGTTCCTTTGCACCGGCTCAGAGCGCACCCAGTCGAGTTCAGTCTTCTTAAACGGTCCATGGCCGACCGGGCACGACAGTGTCCTATTCACAGCCCCTGCCTCGTGATCGACAGCTGCCTCCCAAAACAGGATCTCGCGCTCGCAGGTCGAACACTGATACACGTCGGACCAGACCGTGTACTCGATCAGCCCTTCGGGTGCCCTGTAAAGGACCATCTCGAGTGGTTCAAGCTGCGCGAGTAGTTCGGATGCGACCTGTCCGAAGTGGTTGGGATTCACCCGCCCGGTATACCCACGCGCAATATGAACTGCAGCCGGAGAGACATCCGAAATGATGGCGTGCCGCCCGGTCAGCAAGGCAGCGATACCGGTCTGCCCGGACCCACAGAACGGGTCGAGCACAACGTCTCCAGGATCGGTGTAATGCTCAATCAGCTGGATTAGGCCTTCGACGGGCACTTTCGTGTGGTACGAGTGCGCCCGGTAGAAGACGCTGCCCTTACCACCCATGATGTTCTCCAGCATCGGCTCGCGCGCCTTATCCTCGCTGCGCGATGGCTGCCGACAAGCAGTACTACTCATTGCAGGCTGCCTACACTTTCTTGCAGCAGCCAGCAAACATCGCAGCAAGCTTAGATCGGTACGGCAATGGCCTCCGGAAAATCAATCTGGACACCTACCTACGGTAAGGGTGAGAGTGACAGTTTCCAGCCTTGCGCCAATAGCAGCCGGTCGCTGGATCGATTGCTGTTTCTGGCCTTTAGGAACTGGCCCCCTGGCGGTGGCGGGCGATTTCGAAGCAGCCGATGGCAACGGCGGCGGCCGCGTTGAGGGAGCTCAGGTGGCCGGACAGGGGGATGGCGGCTACCACGTCGCAGCGCTGGCGGGCCAGGCGGGACAGGCCCCGGCCCTCGCTGCCCACCACTAGGACCACGGCTTCGGAGGCCACGCTTATCTCGTACACCGAGGTGGGCGCGGCCACGTCTAGGCCCACCGTCCACACCCCGAGCTCTCCGAGGCGGGCCAGCGCGTTGGGGATGCCCGGCACTACCGCCATGGGCACGTGTTCGATGGCCCCCGCCGCCGCTTTGGCCGCGGCGGGGGTGATGTGGGCCGACCGGTGCCGTCCCAGCACCGCGCCGGTGACCCCGGCGCACTCGGCGGTGCGCAGGGCGGCCCCCACGTTGCCGGGATCGGTAACCCCGTCGAGCACCAGCAAGAACGGGGGGCGGCCATCGGGGAGACGGACTAGATCCTCCAGATCGTGCTCGGCCAAGGGTGCGGCCCGAGCGATCACCCCTTGGGGGGCCTCGGTGGCGGCCATGGACTCGAACTTTGAGCGGGCCACCTCTTTGACGGGCACCCGCAGTTCGGCGGCCAGCTCCACCACTTGGGCCAGCACCCCGGTTTGGTTCTGCCCCGTGGCGATAACCACCTCTCGGACCGGGCGAGTGCCGGCTAACAGCAGCTCCCGCACCGCTTGGCGGCCCTCCACCCGATCGCCGCCCAAACCGGCCTTTTGGCGGCGGCGGCGCGGTTGGTCGCCCGGCGGTCGGCCCTTGCTGTGACCCTTGTTGGAGCCCCTGTTGCCGCCGCCCCGACCCCGCCGGTTGCCGCCCTTCGGACCCTGTGCGCTCACCGGCGCTCGATGAGGGCCACCGCCCAGCAGGCCAGGCCCTCGCCCCGGCCCAGCGCGCCCAGGGCCTCGGCCCGCTTGCCCTTGACCGACACCGGGGCGCCAACCGCCGCACTAAGGCGTGATTCCATCTCGGCGCGGCGGAGCGCGATGCGGGGGGCCTCGGTAACCACCGTGCAGTCGGCGTTCACCACCCCCCAGCCGGCGTCGTCCAGCCGGGCCACGGCGTCGGCCAGCAGCCCGATGCTGTCGGCCCCGGCCCAAGCCTCATCAGTGTCGGGGAACAGCACTCCGATGTCGCCTAACCCGGCAGCGCTCAACAAGGCGTCGGTCACCGCGTGGGCCACGGCATCGCCGTCGCTGTGGCCCACCAAACCCGGTGCGTCCTCGAATCTGACCCCGCCCAGGATCAGCGGCCGGTCGGCGGCGTCGCTGAACCGGTGGGTGTCGAATCCGTGGCCCACCCGCATGGCGCCGGTCATGTCGCCAACCAGACCTCGGCAGCGGCCAGATCGTCGGGGTGGGTGATCTTGATGTTGCGGGGATGACCGTCCACCGCGACCACCTCATAGCCAGCCGCCTCCACCAGGCTGGCATCGTCGGTGGCGTCGGCGGCGTCAGCGTGGGCCATCCTCAGCAGCTCGGCCCGAAACGCCTGCGGGGTTTGCACCGCTTGCAGGGCACTGCGATCCACAACTCCCCCGTCCACGCTGCGGATGGTATCGGTTACCGGCACCACCGGCACCGCACCAGCCGCCCCCGAATGCACTTCTTGGACCACCCTCTCGTAGATGCCCGGACTGGCCAGCGGTCGAGCGGCGTCGTGGACGCAGATGATGGTGGCATCGTGGGGCACCGCGGCCAAACCGTTGCGCACTGAAGCGGCCCGACTCGATCCCCCAGCTACCACCATGTCTGCTGCCAACCGGGCCGATTCCGCTTCGACATCCCCGGCAGGAACCACCACCACTACCCCGTCGCTTACTTGGGCGGCTACCGCCACGCTGCGGTCCACAATCCGGGAGCCGGCCAGTTCCAGGTACTGCTTGGCGCCGCCGAAACGGGTGCCCGAGCCAGCGGCCACGACCACCGTCCAAACCGAGGGATCAGTCGCCATCGCCGCTATTGACTCAGAAACTCGATGACTCGAGCCCAAGCGTCGACGGCATCGTCGGGACGGTGGGCAGGACGGACGGGGTCGTGGACGAATCCGTGATCGGCGCCCTCATAGACCACGGTCATCGCACCAGCGGCCTCCAGGGCGACCACGTCGCCAGGCGGAGTGAATGGATCTTCAGTGCCGATGATGGCCAGCAGCGGACAGGGATCACCGGCGGCCAACAGCTCCAGCGGCTCGCCTTGGCCCGGACCCCTCCAATGCTCGGGGAGACGGATCATCCCGTAGAAGGCGGCCGCCCGGTGGAATCGCCCGGCGGCCGCGGCCTTGATGGTGTACATGCCGCCCATGCAGAAACCAGTGAGCACCACCGTCTCGCACTCGGTGGCGTCGGCCGCCGCCATCACGTCGGCCAGCACCTCTTCGTCGACAAGCTCGCATACTGCGGCCATTCGCTCGTCGGCCGCCAAGTGCTCTCGACCGGGGAATACTTGGGGAGCGCACACCGTCCATCCCTGATCGGCGGCAATCCGGGCCACGTGATCGTCGAACAGGGGCCGCAGACCCATGAGATCGGGAATCAACACCAGACCTCGGCTGGCGCCCTCCACCCGAACCAACTCAGCCGAGGTTCCCGTCGCCAACTCGATCCGCATGGCTCTTGTTTACCCCATCGGCAATGCGCGGCGGGAACAGAGATGGGAGCATGGAGGCATGGCTCATCCGCATTTGGAGCTAACCGCCCGGCCCCGGCGCAACCGGCGAACCCCGGCGATCCGGGACATGGTGCGCGAGACCGAGCTCAGCCCCGCTCATCTTGCGCTGCCCCTTTTCGTACACCGGGGTTCAGACGAACCCATCGACTCCATGCCCGGCGTGAACCGCTGGAGCGTGGACGGGCTGGTGGGCGAGGTGGGCCGGGCCGCCGATCTCGGCGTTCGGGCCGTGGTGCTGTTCGAGGCCGCTCCCGACGAACTGAAGACCCCGACTGGTGATGAGGCCTGGAACCCTGACGGTCTCATTCCCCAGACCATCGCGGCCATCAAGGCCACCCATCCCGACACAGTGGTGATGACCGACGTGGCCCTCGATCCTTACAACAGCGACGGCCACGACGGCATCGTGGCTCCCGACGGGACCATCGTGAACGACGAGACCGTGGACGTCCTGTGCCGCCAGGCCCTGACCCATGCCGATGCCGGGGCCGACATCGTGGCCCCCAGCGACATGATGGACGGCCGGGTGGGGGCCATCCGCGAGACACTCGACCACCACGGCCATACCGAGGTGGGAATCTGCGCCTACACGGCCAAGTACGCCTCGGCTTTCTTCGGGCCATTCCGGGGAGCGCTGGACTCGGCCCCCCGCTCCGGCGACAAGAAGACCTACCAGATGGACCCGGCCAACAGCCGCGAAGCCCTGCGGGAAATGGAGCTGGACATCGCCGAGGGCGCCGACATGGTGATGGTCAAGCCCGCCGGTCCTTACCTGGATGTGGTGCGGAGGTTTGCCGAGACCTCGGTGGTGCCAGTGGCGGCCTATCAGGTGAGCGGGGAGTACCTCATGGTGAAGGCGGCCGCGGCATCGGGGTGGTTGGACGAGCAGGCCATCATCACCGAGACCCTGACCGGCATCCGCCGAGCAGGGGCCGACGTCATCTTGACGTACTTCGCGGTACAGGCTGCCCAGATTCTCAGCTAGCCCTACGGGCCCTAGCTCAGGAGCGGGGCCGGCGGCGGAAGAAGTCGGAGAAGCTCGTCACCACCGCGTGGCCGGGGGCCTCGCCATCTTTGGGGCGAGCATCGGCCAAAAGAGCGGTGGCCATCCCCAGTGCTTGGGCCGCGTCGAGATTCTCTGTCCTCACATCCACCAGCAGCGAGTTCTCGTAGGGAACCGACGTTGTGCGGCGCAGTGCCTCGTAGATTCCTGGGGCAGGCATGCACACCCCCACGTCGCTGCTCACAATCCAGGTGTCCACGCCGTCGATCTCAAGGCGCTCCCGGAGGGCAGTCGACCACGAGGACACGTCGTTGGTGAGACAGGCCACCGGGAGCTCCCGTCGGACCATCTCGGCCACAAAGTCCCGGGCGCCCGACCGCACGGTGTACTGGGACAAGAACTCCTCGGCGAGCTCCGCGGGGTCGTCGTCCAAACCGATCCCCGACCAAAGCTCCGCAGGGGTGATGCGGCCCAGAATCGCCTGGTTGTGGAGCTGCTGCACCTCTTCGTCGTCTGGCTCCAGGCCGCGCTCGGCAGCAAAGGAAGCCAGAAGCTCGGCGGGATCGTCGGCCGGTTCGTATAGCACCCCGAGCGGATTCAACACCACCAACCGCAGCCGCCGCTGAGGGGGCTGCACCGGGGCAGATCCTGTGGTGCGCGCCAGAGAATCCTGGGTAAAGGTGGGGTCGATGCTGCGGTCCCGGGCCCGTCGTTCCAGCAGATAGCCGGCCACCGCGATCAGAATCGACAGGCCAACCAGGGCGAACGCGGCCCAGGCCACCCATCGCAAGGTCACCGCCGCCCCGCTCTCGTCTTGGCCCGTCAAGGTGATGCGCTGCGCCTCCTGGCCCAGTTGCAGCACTTCCTCCTTCTCGGGGCCCACCGGCAAGTCCAAAACGAGGCGCACGGTCACCGCCTCAAGAGCGTCGGCCAGATTGGCGGTCCACTCCCCGAAGGGCTCTCCGCCGAGGCGAGCGGTGAGCTCGGGGTCAGTCACCAGGTCCAAGCCGCCGGACAGGTCGACCACTCCGGTCACCTGATAGTCGGTCTGGGCGAAAGAGGTGTCGCGCTCGAAGGTGAAGTCGCGGAACACGTCGTCGGAGATGAAGATCTCGGACAGCACCGACTCAAGTTGCTCAGTCGAACTGAATGGCTTGGAGGCCGAGAAGCTGGTGCGACCCTGGTCGTCGATGCGGGGCTCGTTGTACGACCAGCCCGACGCGGGGTCTTCGATGTCCTCGGTCAACAGCCGCATGTCGGGAGCCAGGTCCATGGCCCGCTCGTCGAGGGCCACATCCACGGTGACCACCCCGGAGCCGTCCTCGTTGAAGCCGATGCCTACCTCGATATCAACCTGGCAGGCGGTCAGCACCAAGATCAGCACCAACAGAGGCACCGCTGTGCGAAGCCGCTTGAACCTGCCAACCATTGAGGGCAGGCTAGCCCGCCGCCTTGCCATCCCCCTCCGAACCCACACGGGCATGTCTGCTAGGCGCCGGCCAGTTCTTCCACCGGAGGCGGTTCGAAGCCTTCGACGGCCCGGAAGCTGATCCGCTCCGCGCCGGCTTCATCGGGGTCGTCTTCAGCGTCCACCAGAATCGTCTCCCCGGCTCGGAACTCCTTCCACAGAAGCCGCTCCGACAGCGGATCTTCCACCAGCCGCTGGATAGCCCGGCGCAGAGGTCGAGCCCCCAACGTGGGGTCGTAGCCCCGCAGGGCCAGCAGCACCTTGGCTGAATCAGTGAGCTCCAGCCCGATGCCCTGGGCCTCGAGCTGGTCTTGCAGCCGCTTGATCATCAGGTCGACGATCCGGGTGACCTCTTCGCGGGTCAGCTCGTGGAACACGATGACCTCATCGATGCGGTTCAAGAACTCGGGGCGGAAGTGGTCCTTGAGCGCATCGGTGACCTTCTCCTTCATGCGCTCATAGGTGATGGCCTCGTCGGCCTTGGTGAACCCCAGGTTAGCCTTGCGCAGGTTCTGGGTGCCCAGGTTGGAGGTCATGATGAGCACGGTGTTGCGGAAGTCCACCGACCGGCCCTGGCTGTCGGTGAGGCGGCCCTCCTCCAAGATTTGCAGGAGGGTGTTGAACACATCGGGGTGGGCCTTTTCGATCTCATCGAACAGCACCACCGAGAACGGCTTGCGGCGCACGGCCTCGGTGAGCTGGCCGCCCTCCTCATAGCCGACGTAGCCCGGCGGGGAGCCCACCAGCCGGCTGACGGTGTGCTTCTCCATGTACTCCGACATGTCGAGGGCGATGAGGGCCTGCTCGTCGCCGAACAGGAACTCGGCCAGCGTCTTGGCCAGCTCGGTCTTGCCCACACCCGACGGGCCCAAGAAGATGAACGACCCGCTGGGCCGCTTGGGGTCTTTGAGCCCGGCCCGGGTGCGGCGGATGGCCTGCGACACCGCTTTGATGGAGTCCTCCTGGCCGACCACCCGCTTGTGCAGCTCGTCTTCCATGCGCAGAAGCTTGGCCGTCTCCTCCTCGGTGAGCTTGTAGACGGGGATGCCGGTCCAGATGGACAGCACCTCGGCCACCGCCTCCTCGTCCACCTCGTCAAACAGGTCGACGCCCTTGGCCTTGATCTCGGCCTCCATCTGCTCCTTGCCGGCCAGCAGCTCCTTCTCCTTGTCGCGCAGCCGACCGGCCTCCTCGAAGTCCTGCTGCTCCACCGCGCTCTTCTTCTGGGACACGACCAGGGAGAGCTCGTTCTCGAAGTCCTTGTAGTCGGTGGGGGTCTCCATCCGCTTGATGCGCAGGCGGGAACCGGCCTCGTCGATAAGGTCGATGGCCTTGTCGGGCAGGTGGCGGTCGGATATGTAGCGGTCGGCCAGATTGGCCGATGCCACCAGGGCCTGGTCGGTGATGGTGACCCGGTGGTGGGCCTCGTAGCGGTCTCGCAGTCCCTTGAGAATCTCGATGGTGTGGGCGATGGTGGGCTCGTCCACCTTCACCGGCTGGAACCGGCGCTCCAGCGCGGAGTCTTTCTCCAGGTGCTTGCGGTATTCGTCCAGGGTGGTGGCCCCGATGGTCTGAAGCTCGCCCCGGGCCAGCATGGGCTTGAGGATGGAGGCGGCGTCGATGGCCCCCTCGGCGGCACCGGCGCCCACCAGGGTGTGCAGCTCGTCGATGAACAAGATGATGTCGCCCCGGGTCTTGATCTCCTTGAGCACCTTCTTGAGGCGCTCCTCGAAGTCGCCCCGGTAGCGGGACCCGGCCACCAGCGCGCCCAGATCGAGGGTGTAGAGCTGCTTGTTTCGGATGGTCTCGGGCACGTCGTCGGCCGCGATCTTCTGGGCCAAGCCCTCCACGATGGCGGTCTTGCCCACGCCGGGCTCGCCCACCAGCACCGGGTTGTTCTTGGTGCGCCGCGACAGCACCTGCATGACCCGCTCGGTCTCCCGCTGGCGGCCGATCACCGGATCGAGCCCGCTGTCTCGGGCCAGCTTGGTGAGGTTGCGGCCAAACTGGTCGAGCACCAGAGACCCGGTGCTGCTATCACCGCTGCCTCCGGGAGAGGTGGTGGCCTTCTCCGGCGACCCCGAGCCCTGGGGACCGCCGTAGCCCGACAACAGCTGGATCACCTGCTGGCGCACACGGGACAGATCGGCCCCGAGCTTCACCAGCACCTGGGCGGCAACGCCCTCGCCCTCTCGGATAAGGCCCAACAGGATGTGCTCGGTGCCGATGTAGTTGTGGCCAAGCTGCAACGCCTCCCGCAGCGACAGCTCCAGCACCTTCTTGGCCCGGGGGGTGAACGGGATGTGGCCTGACGGCGACGACCCGCCCTGGCCGATGATCTCCTCCACCTGGTTGCGCACCGCCTCCAGGGAGATGCCCAGCGACTCCAGCGATTTGGCGGCCACGCCCTCACCCTCGTGGATCAGGCCCAACAGGATGTGCTCGGTGCCGATGTAGTTGTGGTGGAGCAGGCGCGCCTCCTCCTGGGCCAGCACAACGACACGACGAGCACGATCTGTGAATCTCTCGAACACGGCAATCTCCCGATAGGGGTTCAACTCTGAGTGTAACCACCCCACCCCCCCATTTCGTTCCCGAAGCCTCAGCCGACCTTGGCATCGGGGCCGCCGATGAGGCCTCAACCCGTGTTGATTGGGGGCAATTGGGGAAGGTGCCACTACGCTGACGGGCGTGGCTCGCAGCCCCCTAGATTTGATTCCCACCATGGCGCGCGACCTCGACCGGCTGGAGTTGCGGCTGGAGGACTCGGTGAAAACCCAAGACCCGTTCCTCACCGAGGTGGCCAGCCACCTCATCCGGGCCGGGGGCAAGCGGGTGCGGCCGGGATTCGTGATCGCCTCGGCAGCCATCTCCCAGAATCAGCCGGTTCCGGCCGCAAACGACGTGCTCACCGGGGGTGTGGCGGTGGAACTGGTCCATCTGGGATCGCTGTACCACGACGACGTTATGGACGAGGCCCAGGTACGGCGCAACGTGGCCAGCGTGAACGCCAAGTGGGGCAACCTCCGGGCCATCCTGGCCGGCGACTTCTTGTTGGCCCGGGCATCGGAACTGGCCGCTTCCCTCGGAACTGAAGTGGCGGGACTGCTGGCCGCCACCATCGGACGGCTGTGCGAAGGCCAAGTGCGGGAGTTGCAGGACACTGGCAATCCCGACCGAACCGAGTCCTCCTACACCGATTCCATCGACGGCAAAACCGCTTCTCTGCTGACCACTTCCTGTCGTATCGGTGCCCTGGTGGCCGGGCTGGACCGTCCGACGGTTGACACCCTCACCGAGTTCGGGCGCTACTACGGGCTGGCCTTTCAGGTGGTGGACGACATCTTGGACATCGTGGCCACCGACGAGCATCTCGGGAAGCCGTCAGGCAACGACCTGCACGAGGGCATCTACACCCTGCCGGTAATCCGGGCTCTGCACACCGACTGCGGTCCCCAGTTGCTGGAACTTTTGGGTGGAACGGTCTCAGATTCCACCGTCCGATCGGCCCTGCAACTGGTTCGGGCCAGCGGTGGCGTGGAAGAAGCCCTAGACGTGGCCCGCCACTATGTGAAGCAAGCCTCAGCCAGCCTGGAGTCGCTGCCCCCCACCACAGCCACCGCCGCCCTCCAGGTGGCCACCGACCATCTGATCAACCGAGCCCGCATCCCCCTCGGCGACGGCTAGGCCGAGGAGCCGTTTAGCTCGCTGGCGGCGCGGGGCGCTCCGGGGGTTCGGGGCGCAGGGTGGGGAACAGGATCACGTCGCGGATGCTGGGCACGTCGGCCAACAGCATGGCCAGGCGGTCCATGCCCACGCCCAGGCCACCGGTGGGAGGCAAGCCGAACTCCAGGGCCCGCAGGTAGTCCCAGTCCACGGCCATGGCCTCGGCGTCGCCCGCTTCCCGGTCGGCGGCCTGGCCTTCGAAGCGGGCCCGCTGCTCGTCGGGGTCGGTCAGCTCGCTAAAGGCGTTGGCCAGCTCCCGGCCGGCCACGATGGCCTCAAACCGCTCCACCCAGCCGGGGTGGTCGCGGTGCTCCCGGGCTAGCGGCGATACCTCCTTGGGGTAGTCGCACACGAACACCGGACCCCACAGCTCGGCCTCGGTGGTCTTCTCGTACAGCTCCAACAACAGCTTGCCCGGCCCCCAGCGGTCTTCCACCGGGATCTCCCGGTCGGCGCAGTGCGACCGCAGCTCCTCCAACGGGGTGTCGAGGTCCACGTCCAGGCTGCTGTGGGCAGACAGCAGGTCGGTGAACCGGGCGCGGGGCCACGGCGGGGTCAGGTCCAGCTCCTTTCCGCCGTAGCTGATGACGGTGGCGCCCTTGAGCTTCAGCGCCAGATGGGCCACGAGCTGTTCGACCAGATCCATGATGTCGCCGTAGTCGGCGTAGGCCCAGTACAGCTCCAACATGGTGAATTCGGGATTGTGGCGGGTAGAGATGCCCTCGTTGCGGAAAACCCGGGCAATCTCATACACCCGCTCCAAACCGCCCACCACCAGCCGCTTCAGATACAGCTCGGGGGCGATCCTCAAGAACAAGTCCATATCGAGCGCGTTGTGATGGGTGCTGAACGGCCGGGCCAGCGCGCCGCCGGGCACCGGGTGGAACACCGGCGTCTCCACCTCAATGAACCCCCGATCCTCCAGCCAGCGGCGGGTGAACGACATCATCTCCGAACGCAGCAGAAAGGTCTGTCGGGCCTCCTCGGTTACCCACAGGTCGACATAGCGCTGACGGAACCGGATGTCGGGGTCTGACAGCCCGTGCCATTTGTCGGGAAAGCTCCGCCGGGCTTCAGCCAGCAGTTCCCACTGCTCCACCTTCACCGACAGCTCCCCGGTGCGGGTCTTCATCACCTCGCCGCTGACCCCCACCCAGTCGCCCAGCGACAAAGCGCAGAATTCGTCGTAGTCGGGGGCGACTTTGGCGGGGGCGAACAGCTGGATGCGCCCGGTGGCGTCTTGAAGAGTGGCAAATGCCAGCCGCCCCTGCACCCGCCGGAGCATGATCCGGCCCGCCACCGATACTGTCTGCCCGGTCTCGGTACCGGCCTCGATATCGCCATGGCGCTGGTGGCACTCCCCGGCGGTGGCGGTGGTCTCGAACCGATAGGGGGGACTCACCGGCCGGCCTACTGGTTGCGCCCGTGGACCAACCACAGGCCGTGGAGAGTCAGATAGGGCTCGACATGTTGGATGGTGTCCGACAGCGGGGCAATCAGGTGGGCCAGGCCACCAGTGGCGATCACGACCGCCTCACCGGCCAGCTCATTGGCGAAACGGGCCACCATGCCGTCGATCTGGGAGACGAACCCGTAGATGACCCCCGACTGGATCGACTCCATCGTGGTTTTACCGATCACGTTGCGGGGCTCGGTGAGCGCCACCGGCCCCAGCGCGGCGGCCCGGCCCACCATGGCCTCCAGGCTGACCTCGATGCCCGGCCCGATGGCTCCACCCAGAAACTCGCCGACCTCGGAGACCACGTCGAAGTTGTTGGTGGTACCGAAGTCCACGATCACCGCAGGACCCCCGTAGAGGTGATGAGCGGCCACCGCGTTGGCAATGCGGTCGGCGCCCACCTCGCGGGGATTGTCGTACAGGATCGGGATGCCGCTGCGGGTGCCGGGCTCGATCACCACCGGGTCGAAATCTAGATAGCGCTGCACCATCATCCGCACGCTCTCGCGGATTTGGGGCACCCCCGAGCACACCGCCACCCCGGTGAGGTCGTCCTCCATGGCGACGTCGATGCTGTCGAGCAGGCTGCGCAGCAGCACGGCCACCTCATCGGGGGTGCGCTCATGCACAGTGGACAGTCGCCAGTGCTCGATCAGCCCGTCGTCGGCCCGACAGTCCTCGGCCCGTTCAGCCTCATACAGGCCGACCACGGTCTGGGTGTTGCCTATGTCGAGGGCCAGCAGCATGGGGGCTCCTGCATCATCGTTGTCCTTGCACCCGCCCGACTCTTGGATGCGCGCATCCTATTTTCTACTCCCTCCCAGCAAAGGCCCAAACATCGTGCGGCACACAGCCGTTGCCTCCCTCATCTGCCGCTTGCCAACCCTGCCTCGTCCGATGGCTGTTCGCGAGACACCCGCTGATCGCACCGTCCGGTCAAAGGCGGGAGATACCAGCCGAGAGGGCAGTTCCGCGCACTCATCAATGGGGAAGCGGGTCTTTGGGGGTCGGTGGCATGAAGGGGTAGAATTAGCAGCCGTTGTGGACGCACGAAAGCGGTGTGCTGGCAGTGGCTGGGCGTTGGCCGCGGCATTCTTCCTGGTATTTGTGGCCACGCTCGGATTCGGCACTTCAACCGCATCAGCCCACACGCGGCTCGTGGAGACCTTCCCCGCCGACCGCACCGTGTCGGCCGAGCAGCCCGAGCAGCTCACACTGGTATTCGCCGAGGCCGTGGACCCCCGATCGGTGCGGCTTGAGATCATCGCCTCCGACGGCGAGACCATCGAAGGCAGCACCCTTCTTACGCCCACCGGCAAGAACGCCGAGGTAATACAGTTCGCCCTGCCCGACCTGGGCAGGGGCATATTCGGACTCTCGTGGGCGACTGTGGGCCCCGACGGCCACCGCGTCGCCGGCGAGGTGGTCGTGGGCGTGGGCATAGTGGACGAAGCGGCCGTGGCGGCCGCCTCATTCACCCGCACTCCTACGCTGGACCGCGCCCTGGAAGTGGTCAGCGGCATCGGGCGATTCGGGTGGTACATCGCCTTGGCCGCGGTGGTGGGATCGCTGCTGGTTCTGGGCTGGAATCTGAGGGGGCCGCAACCGCCGGCGGCGGCCTCGGCCATCTTGGCCAATGCGGCCCGACGCTCCCTGGTAGCCGGGGCGCTCATTCTGTTCGCCGCCATCTTGACGAGAACGGTGGCAACCATCGCGCTCATCACCCGCGGGTACGGCGACGGCCCGCTGCGCGAGAACCTCCGTCTGGCCCTGGCGGAGGGCACCGGGCGAACACTGCTCATGGCCGTGGTGGGCACGGGAGCACTGGCGGTGCTGGCCGCTCGCCTGGGCCGGTCGCGATCGGAGCTGACACTGCTTCAGGCTGGCATTGGGATTGTCGTGCTCATCGCCTTCGGCGCCACTCCCGGCCACACGGTGACGCTGTCGGAAGACCCGTTTGGAATATGGGTCTCCACCCTGCACTTGGCCGCGGCAAGCGTCTGGCTGGGGCCGCTGCTGATCCTCGCGGCGGCCATGGCCACAACGGCTTGGAGACAGCGGCCCAACAGCGAGCGCTCGGCTGCAACCAGGGAGCTGTTCCGGCGATTCGCCCCCGCGGCCGTGGCCGCGTTCGCAGTTCTGGCGCTCACCGGCCTGCGGTCCACCTGGCTGTTGGCCGGCGGCGAACTGCTCAAAGGCTCCGGCTACGCCACCGTCCTGCTGGTGAAACTGGGCCTGGTGGTAATGGTGGCGGTGCCCCTCGCCGTGTACCACGACCGGCGCGTGGGCTGGCTGGCCCGGTTTCGCCGCCCCGCCGGCCAGCGGTCGGCGACGATTCCGCCGCGCACGCTGCGGCTGGAATCCTGGGCACTGAGCGGGATCATCGCAGTCGCGGCGATTCTCACGGGGTTGAATCCGGCGAGTCTCGACGCCCGCGACGCCCAAGATCTTCTGGGTGCCACCGCAGACGATGCCGAGGGCACCCAAACCGGCGGGTACGACCTGGCGCTTTTGAGCAACGAGCCTCCCGCCAGCACAGAGGAGTGCGCCCTGCGCACCCTCGGGATGGCCAACTGCTATCGCGACTACTTCTCATCGGTCATGCAGAGCCAGGGCGCCGACAAGGCTGTGGACATGGTGGAGGAGCTGTCCAAGACCGACAACTTCGTTGCCCGCAACTGCCATCAGATCACCCACGATCTGGGCAACGACGCGGTTGTCTGGTACGGCGACGTGGGCACCGCGTTGACCTACGAGGGCTCTGCGTGCTGGTCGGGCTACTACCACGGCGTCGTCGAATACGCCCTCGGGGAGTTCGACGACGCCGAGTTGGCAGAGGAGCTTCCGGGGTTCTGCTCTGTGGTCGCAGCCCGGCAGTACTCTTTCGATCACTTCAACTGCGTTCACGGCCTCGGCCACGGAATCATGAAAATCGTCGACGGCGACCTCTTCGAGACCATCCCCTACTGCGAGGTGTTCAGCGATCCCTGGGAAGACAGCACCTGCATGAACGGAGCGCTGATGGAGAACATGATCCTCGGCCAGCAGGGAACCCCCACCTATCTGCGCGTCGACGACCTCGTCTATCCCTGCAACGCCATTCCCGAACTGTATGTGGCCGACTGCTTCGCCACCCAGACATCGTGGATACTCCACAATGTGGGCTACGACACCTCGGGCTTCGCCGAGGTCTTCTCCATTTGCAACAGGGTCAGATCCGACATGGTGGACAACTGCTATCTGGCGCTGGGGCGGGACATCAGCAGCGTCCACGACCAGGATCCGAGCACCATCGTGCGGCTCTGCTCTCTGGGCGACCCCGCCTACCAGGCCGACTGCTACGTGGGTGCCGCCACTAACACCATCTACAACAACCACAACACGATTCAGGCAACCGTGATATGCCAGTCGATCCGAACGAGCATGCAACCGGCCTGCTTTGAAGCCAGAGACAGAGTGGCCGCCACTCTATGAGCCCGCGGCGCGGCGCCCTGGCCCGAAGCACCAACAGCAGCGTGTTATTTTTCCAACCACGCACCAGTAAGAGGAGCCTGCCTTGGAGCCCATAGAACCGGAGATCAACGTACGGAAACTGCAAGGCGAAGACCCCGCGGAGCCCTATGTCCAAGTAGTCGTGACGTTCCCGTCTCCTACAAACCGAAAACCACAGAGCGAAGACCCCGCAGAGCCCCCACACCACCCCGACGGCGACCCCGGCGGAGCGGAGCGACCACCCGGAGCAGGCGAAGACCCCGCAGAGCCCCCACACCACCCCGACCCGCCCGGCCGCACCAGGAACCCCATGAAGGTGCTTTTGGTGGCTGTCGGAGTACTGGCTTTGTTTGCCGCCGGCTTGCTCGCCGGGACCCTCCTTTCTGGCGACGGGAACGACGACTCACAACCCAGTCAGAGCGCCGCAGAAGCCGCGGCCGCTGAAGAGCCCAGTCAGGGCGCCGCAGAAACCGCAGCGGCTGAAGAGCCCGCCATCCAAACGCAGTCAGGGGCGGGCGACTCGGCCGCGCCGCAGCCCACCGGCACTTTCTACAACCCGTTCACCGGGGTTGACTACGGGTCGGGGCTGTGCGCGCCGAGCGAAGGAGCGGCCGAGGCGGTGCTGGACTTCGACGACGCCCCAGCCCTGTGCATCGACACCTCCGGGGCCTACACCGCGGTGTTCGACACCACGCAGGGCCTCGTCGAAGTAGCCCTCGACGCGGCCAGCACGCCCGGAACGGTGAACAATTTCGTGAACCTGGCCCGCTACGGCTACTACGACAACACCCTCATCCACCGCTCCGACCCCAGCATCGGCATCTTGCAGGGAGGCTCCCCCCGCACAAACGACCCCTCCGACCCCGGCCCCGGCTACACCATCTGGGACGAGGGATCGGGCTTCACCTATCGCCCCGGACTCCTGGCCATGGCCCGCACCGACAACCCCAACAGCGCCGACGCCCAGTTCTTCTTCACCGTCACCGACGCCGCGTCGCTGCTCGACGCCCAGGGCGACTCCGTGGTCTTCGGCCAAGTCACCGCTGGCCTCGACGTGCTCACCGCCATCCTCAACACCCACCAAACCCAGCCCGGCAACAACTTCGGCGGCACACCCAATCCCCCCGTCACCATCAACACCATCACCATCCGAACGCAGTGACCCGACAAGGCCCTTCTGAGGTTCCCCAGAGAGGAGGGGGGGGAGCCGCAGGAGGAACCCCGTCTTCGGAATCTTCGGACGAGCGCTCAAACCGCGTGTCCCGGCTCCTCTTGGCGGCGCTGGCATTGGCCGCGGTCGCGGTGGCCGCGCTGGCGGTCACCCTGGCCGTGGTGGCCACCTCCGAAAAGACTGAATCGGCGGACCGCCTGGCGGTTTCTCGGCCACCGGGGCCTATCCTCGTCTCCGACCCCCCGGACACCGCCTCGGGGCCTGCTTCCGGGGAGAGCGCGTCGCATCGGGTGGTCTATGGCGAAAGCGGTTTCGAGCCAAACCGGATAGAGATCGCCGCGGGCGACGCCGTGCTGTTTGTGAACTCCTCCGAGGAGTACTTCTGGCCGGCGTCCAACATCCACCCCACCCATGAGATCCTCCCCGAATTCGACCCTGAGCGCCCGCTGGAACCGGGGTCGAGCTGGACCCACCGCTTCGACAAGCCCGGCCAGTGGTACTACCACAACCACCTCTCCCCCGATGAGGGGGGCCTGGTGTCGGTTTCCCCCTCGCCCGGCACCGAGAGCGGCCGCGATCAGGCACTGGCTTCGGCGAGCGGGCGTCAGGCCCCCCTCGTGTTCGAGATGCCCGACCGTGAGTTCGCCCCCGTGCCGCAGGACGCGGCCGCCTCGCATGTGGGCATCTACACCGACGACCGCGAGCTCGAGGCGTTCATCGAGAGGTTCGGCCCCGGAGCGGCGCTCCAGGTGCTCAAGCAGATCGAGTTGGAATCGGGAAGCGACTGCCACAACCGGGCCCATGAGGCGGGGCGCATCGCCTACGAGAAGTTCGGCCCGGCCGCGTTCGCGCTGGCCTCCCACGACTGCCAGTCGGGCGGGCAGCACGGCGCCACCGAGGCACTGTTCGCCGAGCGAGGCACCGCCAATCTGGCCGCCGATATCGCCGCTCTCTGCGACAGCACCCATAACACGTTCTTCCGCCATCAGTGCGTCCACGGCGTGGGGCACGGCCTCATGGCCTGGACCAACTACGACCTGCCGGGGGCGCTCGGGCTGTGCGACCACGCGCCGCGCCTCGACCGCTTTTCGTGCTATTCGGGGGTGTACATGGAGAACGTGGTCGGCGGTCTGTCGGGGGCGATGGGCCATATCACCGAATACCTCCGCGAAGGCGATCCCATCTACCCCTGCAACATCGTCGAGGCGCGCTATCAACCGTATTGCTACTTCTACCAGACCACCCGCATGGCCGATGTTCTGAACTGGAACATGGCCGCGGTCGCCGCTCTATGCGATGCGGCGCCTGCCAACGCCCGCTCGCTTTGCTTCCGGTCGTACGGGCGCGACGCCGCCAACCTCGCCGCTGACGACCCCGCTGAGACCATCGGCCATTGCCGCCACGCCGCGGCCTCCGCCGACAACGCCGACTGCATCAGAGAAGCGGCCCAAAACGGGTTCTGGGAGCCCGTGGGCGCTGACCGGGCCGTGGAGTTCTGCGCGATGCTCGACGCCGACCCCACCGCATATCCCCAGAGCCGCGACTCCTGCTACTGGTCGATACAGCAACAAGCGGGCTACGTGCTCGTGACCCCCGAAGAGCGCTGGGCATTCTGCGAGAAGCTGCCCGCCAACCGGCAGGCCGGGTGTGTGCTGTAGCTGAGCTTCCCATTATTCGCCATAGCTCCCATCATCCTCCCAAGGACCACCAGAGCCTCCACCGAACCTGGGGCGATTCACCCAGACCACAGGCGACGCCTTGGGATCGATGACCCGCCGTTCTATGTGCTACAATGAAGCACATGACCGAGGTTGGCATCCGAGCTCTCAAGCAGAACGCTTCCGCGGTGGTGGCCAAAGCGGCCGCCGGAGAGATTTTGACGATCACCAGCCGGGGACGACCTATGGCGCTGTTGACGCCGATTCCCAAGTCGCGTCTTCAAGAGCTGGCCGATGCCGGTCTGGTAACAGAGGCCACACGAGACATCGCTGATCTGCCCGATCCCATCGAAGGGCCGAGCCTGTCGGAGGTGCTCGCTGAAATGAGAGAGGGCGAACGCTACTGAGATGGCGTTCTATGTCGATACCTCGGCGTTGGCGAAGCTGGTTGTCGCCGAGCCCGAGACACCGGGGTTCCAATCCTGGCGGGCCCAGCAGCACCGAGATCTGGTGGCCGGCGACTTCGTGCGCACAGAGCTGTTGCGCGCCGCTCGCCGACTGACGTCGGCCCACGTTCTGACCGCCACCGAAGTGCTCGCCTCAGTGCGGCTGGTCAGGATTGGAGAGCACATCTTTGAGCAGGCGGGACACCTGGATCCGCCCTCCTTGCGCTCCCTGGACGCCATCCACCTCGCATCGGCCCTCGGCCTCGGCCGCGACCTCGAAGGCATCGTCACCTACGACAACAAGCTGGCCGAGGCAGCCCGGCAAAACCACATCCCCATCATCTCGCCAGGAGCAGACCGGTAACCCCACCCCCGATCCCCAAAACCAACCTCTCCACGAAAAGGGGGGAACCTCAGCTCCCAGCACGCCGCCGAACCAGACCGGTAACCGCTAGCCCCTCAACGCGCAAGGCTAAAGGTTGCAAAAACACTAAAAGACACAAAAGCAGCGCAGCCATGTAATGTGGGTCCGTGGCCAACAGGAATCCCTTCTCTCCTACTTTCGGCGCTGCGCCCCCAGAATTGGCCGGTCGAGACGAGGTGCTCGAGGCCATCGAAGAAGCCCTTGAAACCGGCCCGACCCATCCCGACTACTCGGCCCTGCTCATCGGCGCAAGGGGCACGGGAAAGACCGTCGCGCTTGAAGCGGCTGAGGAACGAGCCCGGTCCCGAGGCTGGCTGACGATTTCCGAAACAGCCTTCCCACCCGAGCTGCCGGAGCGCATCGCCAAACATGCCGTGGATCTACTCCATGCGATGGGCGATGAGAAGGCTAGATGGCGAGTTACCGGTGTTCATGCTGCAAGCATGGGGGTAACCGTCGAGCACCATGACGCCGACACCAGCCCTCTCACTCTGCGCTCTGCCCTGACCGCCCTCGGCGAGTTGCTCAAAGCCCGCGGGACAGGGCTGCTCATCACCATTGACGAGCTCCAAGCAGGGGACATCGGGGAGGTTCGAGAAATCGGGAGCATTCTCCAGCATGTAACTCGCCGCGAGGGGCAACCGGCAGCCTTCTTGGGTGCAGCCTTGCCCAGCATCGAGGACAGCCTCCTCGCCGGTGACTCGGCAACGTTTCTCCAACGCTGCTCAATACACGAAATCGGCCGTCTCGCTCAAGCTGCCACCCGAGCCGCTATCGCCAAACCAATCCAAAACCAAGGAGCACGCATAACGGCCGAGGCCCTCGAAGCCGCCGTGGCCGCAACATCTGGCTATCCTTTCATGGTCCAGTTGGTCGGGTTCTACAGCTGGAGGGCGGCCGGGAACCCAGAAGCGGGAATCACTCCCGCAGAAGTCTCTGAGGGAATCAACGAGGCTGAGCGCCGGATCAGCCGCCTAGTCCTATGGCCCACCTGGAAAGATCTGTCCGACGTCGACCGCAAGTTTCTGATCGCAATGGCCTCTGACCGCTCCGAGTCGAAAATATCCGATGTGGCAAGCCGCCTGGGCGTCACCGTCAGCTACGCAGGTGTCTACCGCCGGCGACTGCTCCGGTCGGGGATGATCACCGCAACCGGCAAAGGCCGAATAGCATTTGCCCACCCCGCCACCTGCAACTGGATCCTCTCCCTCGCCGACCCGGACGGCGACAAGGGATAGGCCCTTACAGACTGGCCGAAGCAGCCACAATTTGGCAGCGCCCGGGCCTCGGTATCTTGAAATCACGCAAGTTCATTTCATCTCACCGTGCAAGAACACATAGAGGTTCCCAATCGACCTAGCCATGCGCTCTGATGCCATCCTGCGGCGCCTCGACCGCCCGGACTGCGATGTCCGCGCCCAATGCCGACAACACCGCTATCGCGTCGCCCACCGATCCTTCGCACCGCCCGCTCTCGAACCTGGAGACCCACTGCTGAGATCGTCCCACTGCCTCTGCCAGTTGAGCCTGAGTCCAGCCTCGGCGACCGCGCAGGTAGATGACGCAGCGGCACAGAACACCTGGCGAGTCAAGGGCCACAACCTCCGATGTCACGCATGAGAGTATATAGGCTTTACGCTTCTGTGTGACTTGCAGCCGTCTGGCCGGGTTTTCCCTGGCGTTGGTGTCGGGGTGGGGGTGGGGGCTGGTTAGCTACAGGTGAAGGTGGCGCGCAGTGTCCAGGCGTTGTTGGTGCCGGGTGTCGAGATGATGCATGTCTGCGGTACATCACTTATGTTCCGCAAGATTCGCAGGTAGTGGCCGTAGGCACCGGCGTGCCTTCCGGTCGGAACTTGGACCGCGGTCCCGAAGATAGACGTACGGAACTCGACAATGACATCTCCATAATCGGGTCCCTTAGGACCTCTCGGACCGGCCGTGCCCGTTTCGCCCGGCGGGCCCTGCGGACCCGGATCACCGGCAATACCCTTCGGACCCGCATCCCCATCAGGACCCTTCGGACCCGCATCCCCATCAGAACCCTGAACGCCAGCAGGACCAGGCGGACCCTGAACGCCGGCAGGACCAGGCGGACCCTGAGCGCCGGCAGGCCCGGGATTCGACCCCCCAGAACCAGGCGGGCCCGGCGGACCAGGCGCACCCGCATCCCCATCAGGACCCTTCGGACCCGCATCCCCATCAGAACCCTGAACGCCAGCAGGACCAGGCGGACCCTGAACGCCGGCAGGACCAGGCGGACCCTGAGCGCCGGCAGGCCCGGGATTCGACCCCCCAGAACCAGGCGGGCCCGGCGGACCAGGCGCACCCGCATCCCCATCAGGACCCTTCGGACCCGCATCCCCATCAGAACCAGCACCACCGCGCGCGCCCGGCGGACCCTGAGCGCCGGCAGGACCAGGCTGACCCTGAGCGCCGCCGCCGCTGCCGGGAGCGCCCCGCGGGCCCGGCGGACCGGGATCACCGACCGCGCCCGGCGGGCCCGGCGGACCGGGATCACCGACCGCGCCCGGCGGGCCGGCGTCTTGGGCCCGAGCCTGGGGCTGCGACGTCAGGGTCGCCGCATGTGCGATCAAAACACACGCGACGGCCGCCGCCGCCACTGCCACCGCGGAGCGGAACGAACGGAACAAGCGGAACGAGCCAGATCCAGCCATATCAATTACATGCGAAGGTGGCTACCTTCGACCACGAACTAGAGGTGTAATACCAGTATTCACAGCTAGTACTGCTGGCCTTGCGCAGGTACAGCGCTCCTTGTGGGGGGGAATTGACTGGAGATGTGGCTGTGGGATCTGGGGTGCCGTAGTAGATCTCAACGACGTTGCTGCCCACAGCACCCGGGGGCCCCGCGCCGCCCGGAGGACCAAGTAAACCCGGCGGACCGGCAGACCCCGGCGGACCGGCGTCGCCCGGTAAACCCGGCGGGCCCTCGTTGCCCTTCGAGCCCGACGCGCCAGGCGCGCCCTTGGGGCCTGTCTGCCCCGACGGACCTGTCTGCCCCGGTGGGCCTTGGGGGCCTTGCGGTCCCGCGGGGCCCGTCGGACCCGAACCAGACGGGCCGGCAGGACCCGGCGGACCCTGAGCACCCGCATCGCCCTTCGAGCCCGGCGCGCCAGGATTGCCCTTGGGGCCTGTCTGCCCCGACGGACCTGTCTGCCCCGGTGGGCCTTGGGGGCCTTGCGGTCCCGCGGGGCCCGTCGGACCCGAACCAGACGGGCCGGCAGGACCCGGCGGACCCTGAGCACCCGCATCGCCCTTCGAGCCCGGCGCGCCAGGATTGCCCTTGGGGCCTGTCTGCCCCGACGGACCTGTCTGCCCCGGTGGGCCTTGGGGGCCTTGCGGTCCCGCGGGGCCCGTCGGACCCGAACCAGACGGGCCGGCAGGACCCGGCGGACCCTGAGCACCCGCATCGCCCTTCGAGCCCGGCGCACCAGCCGCGCCCGGCGAACCCTGCTGGCCCGGCGGGCCCTGCTGGCCCTGCTGGCCTGGGGGCCCCGGCGGACCCGAACCGCCCCCGCCCGAACTACCCCTCGGACCAGGAGGCCCCGGCGGACCCGGAGCACCCTTGGCACCCGGCGGGCCCGAACCACCCCCGCCCGAATAACCACGAGGACCACGAGGCCCCGGCGGACCCGCATCGCCCTTGGGACCCGGCGGGCCCGGCGGGCCTGCCACCGCGGCCTGCTCAGGCGCTGACTCACCACCCCCGCCTCCGGTGCCTCCAACGGGCTCGCCCCCAGCACACCCACCCGGCACCGACCCCACATCAATGCCGAAACGGCACCGATACACATTCAAGAGAGCCTCCAGCGCCCCAATCAACTCATCGGCCGCCGCCAAATCCCCCACCGTGACGGGCTCGCCACCGCCCTCCGAGCCGGGACGCCCCTCAGCACACCCGCCCGGCACCGCGTCCACATCGATCCCGAAACGGCACCGATACTCGTTGAGCAAAGCCTCCTGCGCCGAAATCAACTCGGCGCGCTCCTCAGCACCCGGCAACACCTGCGAAGACGCAATCCCAGCCGCAGCAACCACCAAACACACCGCGGCGCCAAAGATTCGAACAGCCATTCTCATCAAATCTCAAGTATGCCCCCCCCCCCCGGTTTTCAAGCCTCTCCCGCTCCATAGCGGAGGGGAGTTCAGGCCATGTCCAAGGCGATGTCCAGTGCCGGCGCCGAGTTGGTGAAACGGCCCACCGAGACGAAGTCCACTCCGGTGGCGGCATACTCGGCCACCGTCTCCAGGGTGATTCCGCCGCTCACCTCCAGCAGGCAGCCGTGTCCGGTGGCCCGGTCCACGCAGGCCCGCACCTCGCTTGGGGACATGTTGTCCAGCAGCAGGGCGTCGGCGCCTGCGGCCAAAGCCTCATCCACCTGATCGATCCGGTCGCACTCCACGTAGACGGCCCGTCCGGGCCAGCGCCGGTGGGCACCCGCCACCCCCTCGGCAATGGTGATAGAGGCCAGGTGGTTGTCCTTGAGCATGACCCACTCCGACAGCCCTGCCCGGTGGTTGTCGCCCCCGCCGGCCCGCACCGCCGCCTTCTCCAATACCCGCAACCCAGGGGTGGTCTTGCGGGTGTCGCGGACACGGGCAGGGCCGGTGGCCGCGGCGGCCGCCGCGTAGCGGGCCACTTCGGTGGCGATACCCGACAGATGGCTCAAGAAGTTCAACGCGGTGCGCTCCGCGGTGAGCACTGAGGCCTGGGGACCGGCAACCACGGCCAACTTCTGGCCGGAACTCACCGGGTCGCCGTCGGCGGCCTCCCACCGCACCGCCACCGCGGGATCAACCTGGCGGAACACCTCCATCGCACAGGCCCGTCCGGCCAAGCGGCCAGCGGCCCGGGCCACGATCGCCGCGGTCACCTCGGCGAGGGGCAGAAGCGACGAGGTGAGGTCGCCGTCTGGTCCCAAGTCCTCGGCCAGCGCCCGCTCCACTGCGACCCGCACGTCGTGGGCCGGGGGGTCAAAGCCGGTCACAGCCAACTCCGATGCCCGAACGTCCAAGATCGACCCGATCAAGAAAATCAGCCCTGGTCAACGTCTACTCCCAAGTTGTCGATGAGCCGAGCTCGACCGAGGCGGGCGGCCACCAGCAGGCGCAGTTCGCCCCCCAGCACTTCAGGACGCTCCAGCGTTGCGGCGTCTACCACCGCGGCGTAGTCGGGCAATGCCTTGGGCTCGGCAGCCAGCACCGCGGCCATCACCGCCTCAACTTCACCGGGATCGCGGCTGCCGTCGAGCACCGCGTCCCGCCCGGCTTGCAGCGACCGCCACAGAACGGTGGCCGCCGGTCGCTCCTCGGCGGTCAGGTACACGTTCCGACTCGACATGGCCAGGCCATCGGGTTCCCGGAATGTGGGGCAGCCCACCACCTCCACCGGCAGCGACAGGTCGGCAGCCATCCGGCGGATGATGGCCAACTGCTGGTAGTCCTTCTCCCCGAAATAGGCCCGGCCCGGCCCCAGCATGGCAAACAGCTTGGCCACCACGGTGGCGACCCCGTCGAAATGGGTGGGGCGGAACTGCCCCTCGAGCACCGCGTTGAGCCCCTTGACCGCCACCGAGGTGATGGGGGTCTGGGGGTACATCTCCTCGACAGGGGGAGCGAAGATCAAACCGGCCCCGGCGGTCGCGCACATCTCCCGGTCTCGCTCCATGTCCCGGGGATAGGTCCCGTAGTCCTCGCTTTCGGCAAATTGAAGCGGGTTCACAAAGATGCTCACCACGGTCAGGGTGTTCTCAGCGGCCGAGCGGGCCACAAGTGATTGATGGCCCTCGTGGAGATAGCCCATGGTGGGCACCAGGCCGACTGAACCGCCCTCGCGGCGGGCGGCATCCAATGCGGCTCGTAGCTCAGATGCCCGCTCAACAGCGGGGATCTGGCTCACGGCGCTCACGAAATGTCCTCGCTCGTTCGCGGGACAAGCTCATCCCAGTCGCCCAGGCGACGACAGCCGCCGGTGCCGGGATCGGTCCACCCCTCGGCCAGGTCGGGGGCCAACTCCCCCAACGGCACCATCACGAAAGCCCGCTCGAACATGCGGGGATGCGGCACCACCAGATCGGCCTCGTCCACCGTCTCACCGTCCACCCACAGCACATCCACATCCAGCGTACGAGGACCCCAGCGGACCTCTCGCACTCGTTCAGCCGCCGCCTCCAACCGCTGGCAAAGCTCCAGGAGGCCCCGGGCCGACTGGTCTGTGTCCAGCTCGGCCACCACATTGAGGAAACGGGCCTGGTCAGGTCCTCCTACCGGATCGGTCTCATACACCCCGGAGACGGCCACACAGTCGCTCATGGTGGCCACCGCGTCCTGGAGATATCCCATGCGGTCACCCATGTTGGACCCCAACCCCAAGTACACCCTGGTCATTGGGCTAATCCCCTGATTCCATCAGCCGGTTGACTCCCGAGCTCTGGTCATTGACGGTGGCGAGTGATGCGAACACCGCTGGTGGACAGATGCTGGGGCACTGGCGGGCGCAGCTTGTGGACCTCCACGGTCACCTGCTCCACCCGGGGGTCGGCTTTCAAACACACCTCGGCCAGCCGGTGGGCCATGGCCTCCATGAGGGTGAACTGCTCGCCCTCGGCTGCCGCGGCAACCGCGGCGCACACCGCCCCGTAGTCGACGGTGTCGCCCAAGTCGTCGGAATGGCCCGCCGGAGCCAGGTCGGCGCCGATTTCGATGTCCAACTCGAACGGCTGGGCCCGGGTCCTCTCTTCGGGCAGCGCCCCGCACAGGGCCATCACCCGCAAATCCCGCAGCACCAGTCGGTCTTCAGTCATCGTCTGACGGCTCTTCTTCATCGCCGGGCTCTTCAACCATAGAGAGGTTTACCTCCGGTTTGGGGAGCGCGGCGGCCGCGTTCACAATGCGGCGGCCCACCGAGCCGATCGGGCGCTCGGTCATCTTCTCCATCACGACCACCGCTTGCGACTCGCTGGAGACCATTCCTGTCCACACCAGATAGCCCGCCAAGAAGCCGCACACCTCGTCGCTCAGGCCACGGCGGTGTACCAGCAACTTCTCCTTCTTGGCCAGCAGTGACCGCAGCTCAGCGAACAGCGGACCGAGTCGGGTGGTGTAATCCTCGTTGTCCGCAATGGGCCAGTGACTCCAGGCGATGTTCTGTTCGCTGTAGTTGTGGAGGTTGTGAGTAGACGGAATGAGCGATACAACCCGGGTAAAGCCCTGCTGGCGTATCCAATTGATCTCCTCGGTGCGCCGAACTCGCCGATGGCTCTCTCCTCTGCCCCCCGGACGCTCGCAGATTGCCAGTCGGTCCTTCATGATCCAATAGAAGTTGCGCGGTTGGATTCCCGCGGCCCACTTACCCTTCACGCCGCCACTACCTTCATGCCGCTACTGCCTTCACACTTCACGCCGCCGCCACCTTCATGGCCCCCACGGTGGCGGCCACGTCGTGGACTCGCACAACCGACACTCCCTGGGCAAACGCCCAGGCCGCGGCGGCCAGCGACCCCTCGAGCCGGTCGTCGGTCGGGACCTCCTCCAGACCTGTGCCATCGCTCACCGCGTGCAGCTCCCCGATGAAGCGCTTGCGGCTGGCACCGAGCACCACCGGTGCGCCCAGCGTGGCGAACTGCCGCAGGTTGGCCAGCAGCTCCAAATTGTGGCTGGTGGTCTTGCCGAAGCCGATCCCCGGATCGACCCATACCTCGGGAACTCCGACAGCCCGCCCCCGTTCAACCGCCTTGTCCAAGAAGTCGCGTACTTCGGCAACCACGTCGTCGTACTGAGGGGCGATTTGCATGGTGGCCGGGGTGCCCTGGCGGTGGACCGCAATCCAGGCCACGTTCAGCTCAGCGGCCACCTCGTGCATCGACGCCGAGACATCGTTGAGGATGTCGGCCCCCGCGGCTGCCGCGGCCCGGGCCACCTCGGGCTTGGTGGTGTCAATGGAGACCCGGCCGTGCGGGGCCAATCCAGCCACCACATCCACCACCCGAGCCAGCTCTTCGTGTACCGGCACTGGCTCGGCCCCGGGGCGAGTGGACTCGCCGCCGACGTCCACCACAGAGGCGCCCTCATCGAACAGCTTGCGGCCTCGGGCCACCGCCACCTCGGGCGAGGAGAACCGGGCCCCGTCGGAAAACGAGTCAGGAGTGACATTGACTATGCCCATGACCATCGGCCCCGTTTCCAATGTCTCCACGGTCTCAGAGTACCGCTGCTTTTTGGGGCGGCCCTATGCGAATAGCGCTCTGGGGAGATGTCGGAGCGGTTTTCAGCGGTCGATGAACCGCATGGCCTCGGCTCGGGTGGCGATATCGGTCCGAAATAGCCCTCGCACCGCGGAGGTCACCGTGTTGGCCCCCGGTTTGCGGATGCCCCGCATCGACATGCACAGGTGCTCGGCCTCCACCACCACCAGTACGCCCCGGGGGTCGAGAGCGTTTTCGATGGCATCGGCAATTTGAGTGGTGAGCCGCTCTTGCACTTGGGGCATCCGGGAGTAGCCCTCCACCACCCGGGCCAGCTTGGACAGCCCGGTGATGCATCCATCCTTGTTGGGGATGTAGCCCACATGGGCCTTGCCCAGAAACGGGATCAGATGGTGCTCGCACAGCGAGTACAGGGGGATGTCTCGCACCAGGATCATCTCATCGTGGTCGGCCTCGAACTGACGGGTCAGGTGGGCGGCCGGGTCTTCGTGAAGCCCCCCGCAGATCTTGGCGTACATGCGGGCCACCCGCTCCGGGGTGTCCAACAGGCCGTCTCGGTTGGGGTCTTCGCCGATGGCAGCCAGGATCTCCCGCACTGCGGCCTCGATCCGAGGCTGGTCCACCGCGCCCTTCTTGTCGTCGCCCATCGGCCACGACGGTAGTCCGGTAATGGGGCATTCTCACCGTCGGGCCACCGGAGCTTGGGGCCAGGCAACACGCCGCACCAAAGGGGTAGTGTCACAAACTCATGGTTGAGCGGCCCGCTGGGATTGGACGACGACGAGCTGGCCCGACTGGAGGCCGCTCAGATCATCGGCACCCGCCCGGCGTTTGCTCCAGCCAGTCCGGCCGTCTAGTGGCGCTCTCGTTCGCCGACCCCTCCCAATTGGTCAGATTGCACAGCCCCATTGCGAGAACTTGCTCCTAGACTGACTTCGACATGACGGCCACCGAGTCGAACCGCAGTTACCGGCTCTCCGATCGCTTCACCAACGATTCCGGAACGGTCTTCCTCACCGGCATTCAAGCCATGGCCCGGCTCCCGCTGGAGCAGCTCCGAGCCGACCGGGCCGCGGGGCTCAACACTGCGGCGTTCGCCGCCGGCTACCCCGGTTCCCCGCTGGGCGGACTCGACTCCGCGCTGGAGCGGGCCGTGAGGGAATCGGGGGAAACCGACGTAGTGCTGCGGCCGTCGGTGAACGAGGAGTATGCGGCCACTGCGGTGATGGGCAGCCAACTGGCCGCCTCCCGACCCGATGCCCGCTACGACGGCGTCATCGGGATCTGGTACGGCAAAGCCCCCGGCGTCGACCGGGCCTCCGACGCCATCCGCCACGCCATGTTCGCCGGCGCCGACCCCAAGGGCGGTGTGGTGATGCTGGCCGGCGACGACCCCAACGCCAAGTCGTCCACTTTGCCGTCCACCTCAGCCGGGGTACTGGCCGACCTGCACATCCCGGTGCTCTACCCCGGCGACCCCGCCGATGTGTTGGAGTTGGGCCGCCACGCCATCGCCATGAGCCGGGCCACCGGGCTGTGGGTGGGGATGAAGATCGTGGCCAACGTGGCCGACGGGTCGGCCGATGTCAGCCTCGACCCCAACCGGGTCAATCCGGTCATACCCCTGCACGAGGGCAAGCCCTACCAGCACCGCCCCGACACCCGGCTGCTCACCCCCTACACGCTGGACTTTGAGCGCGAGATCGTGGAGGTCCGCACCAATCTGGCCCTTCAATACGCCGAACTGAACCACCTCAATCGCGTGGTGGTGGAATCTCCCAATGCCTGGATCGGGATAATCGCCTCGGGCATCACCTACTGGGAGGTGCGGGAGGCGCTGGCGGTGATGGGCTTGGACAACGACGAGGCGATCTCCAGCGCCGGCATCCGCATGCTGCGCATGGGTCTCCCCATTCCCTTCAACGCTTCCACCATCAGAGACTTCGCTGCCGGGCTGGAAGAAGTCTTCGTCATCGAGGAGAAGACGCCCAACGTGGAGTCGAGGGCCAAAGACGCCCTGTACAACACTTCGCACCGGCCCCGGATCGTGGGCGAGTACGACGAGCACGACTGCCGCCTCATCAAGAGCCATGGCGCCCTGCACGCCGACGACCTGGTGGGCCCGCTGCGCAGCCGATTGGCCCGTCTGGGCGACCGGCTGACCCCGGAGCGCCCGGTGCGAGAGCGCATCCCCCTGGCGGTGAACCGCACCCCGTACTTCTGCTCAGGCTGCCCCCACAATCGCAGCACGGTCACCGACCCCGGCACCGCGGTGGGCGCGGGCATCGGCTGCCACACCATGATCCTTCTGGGGGGCGAGCCGCGCTACGGCGACATCGCCGGACTCACCTGCATGGGCAGCGAGGGCACCCAGTGGATTGGCATGGCCCCATTCGTGGACACCCCCCATCTGATCCAGAACATGGGCGACGGCACCTTCTTCCACTCCGGGCAGCTGGCCATGACCGCGGCCATCGCCGCAGGAGTCAACATCACCTACAAGCTGTTGTGGAACGGCGCGGTGGCCATGACCGGTGGGCAGAATCCCACCGGCGGCATCCCCCTCGACCGGGTGTGCCGGTCGCTTCTGGCCCAGGGCGTGGTCCGCATCATCATCACATCCGACGACCCAGCCCGCACCCGCCGACTCGGGCTTCCCTCGGAGGTGGACGTAAGAGACCGCACCGAGCTGGCCGAGGTGCAGCGGGAGCTGGCCGCGGTGGCCGGGGTGACCGTGCTCATCCACGACCAGCGGTGCGCCGCTGAGCTGCGCCGAGACCGCAAGCGGGGCAAGATCAGCCCGCCCCAGACCCGGGTGGCCATAAACCACCGGGTGTGCGAGGGCTGCGGCCACTGCGCCGAGGTCTCCAACTGCCTGTCGGTGCAGCCCTTCGACACCCCGTTCGGCCGCAAGACCACCATCGACCAGGACAGCTGCAACATCGACCTCTCGTGCTTGGAGGGCGACTGCCCGGCATTTGTAACCATCACCCGGCCGAAGCGCGCTCGCAGAAAGCGGGCCTCCGCCCCGGCCGATCTCCCGGTGCCGGCCACGCCTATCCCTGCCCCGCCGGAGTCGGCCGGCGCCGACGTGAACATCCACATCACCGGCATCGGCGGGACCGGGGTGGTGACCACCGCCCAACTCATCGGCACCGCCGCCATGCTGGATGGGTCTAACGTGCAGGGGCTAGACCAGATCGGCCTGTCGCAAAAGGCCGGCCCGGTGGTCAGCGATCTGCGCATCACCCGCCACGGCCGCTCGGGCAGCAACCGGCTGGGCGACCGCCAAGCCGACCTGCTGCTGGCCTTCGACCTGCTGGTGGCGTCGTCGGCCACCGGGCTGGACGCGTCCGACTCTGCCCGCACCGCGGTGGTGGGCTCGCTCGACGTTGTGCCCCCCGGCGCCAAGACCGCTCACCCCGAAATCGACATGCCCACCGCTGATGAGCTGTTGGAGCGGGTGCGGGCCGAGACTCGAGCCGACGCCCAGTTCTGGGCCAGCGCATCCGACTTGGCCCAGATGCTGGTGGGCGATGCGGTGGGGGCCAACGTGTTCGTGGTGGGCATGGCCGTGCAGACCGGGCTGCTGCCGGTGACGCCCAAGGCGCTGGAAACCGCCATCGAGCTCAACGGAGTGGCCGTGGAGCTGAACACCGCTGCATTTCGCTGGGGACGCTGGTGGGTGGCCGACCAAGCGATGGTGGAAAGCGCCGCCGCAGGGCGCGCCGCGCCGGTGCCCGACGACGCCCAGACACTGGAGCACGACCACTCCGGGGTGTTGGGCCGAAAGCTGAGCGGCCGCATCGAAGACCTCGCCGAAGGCGACACCGTTTTGGCCGCCGCCCTGGAGCTGTTCACCGCCGAGTTGGTGAGGTTCCAGAATCGGGCCTTGGCTACCCGCTATCTGGACGCGGTGGCCGAGTTTGCCGCCCTGGAACGACAGGTGAACCCCGGCTCCGCCGCGCTGACCGCGGCAGTGGCCGCCGGTCTGTTCAAGCTCACCGCCTACAAAGACGAATACGAGGTAGCCCGCCTCATGCTGGATTCCGACGGCCACGCGCCTGCGATAGCCGCCGCGCAACCCGGCGACCGCCTGGCCTGGCTGCTGCATCCGCCCACCCTGCGGGCCATGGGCCGCAAGCACAAGATCGCCCTGTCAACAGCACGCTGGCGTCCGCTCATCGCCCTGTTGGCCAAGGGCAAGCGCCTGCGGGGAACCCCCTTCGACCCCTTCGGCCGGGCCAAGGTCCGCCGCGAGGAGCGCCGCCTGCCCGCCGAATATCTGGTGGCGTTGCGCCAAGCCGTCGACGGCGCCACCGCTCCTGAAGACATGCAATCGGCCCAGGCCATCGCCGTAGCCGCCGACCTCGTCCGCGGCTACGAAGACATCAAGCTCGCCAATATCGCCAAGTTCCGGTTCCGCCTGGCCGACCTGGCCAAAACCCCTTGACTCACTTTGGCTGAAAACCCTGCGGTTTGAGCAGGCATGCTTGCTATCATGCAGTCATGCGGCAAGTTACTTGGAGAGCAGACGAAGAACTCGTGGCCCGGGTCAAGCTGGGTGCCCAACATCTGGACATGTCGATGAATGAGTACCTCACTCAGATACTCGAGACGGCAACCGATCCTTCCCGGTCGTCGAGCACAATGGAGGAGGTTAGGGCACGGCTGAGGCTGGCAGGACTCCTGGTGGAGCTTGATTACCCCAACTTCCCTCCCCCAGACGAGGCACTCGTTGCAGAGGCTATGGAGCGCGCCGGCCAGGGAACCCCGCTTTCCGAGTTGGTCCGCGCCAACAGGTGACGGTTTTCCTTGACACTTCCGCCCTTCTAAAGCGCTATGCAAATGAGCCGGACAGTGGTCTAGTTAGGGATCTGGATACCACTGTCGTCGTCAGCGAATTGGTGAAGGTCGAGCTGCCATCTGCGCTGTGGCGGAAGCATCGAATCGGCGAGTTCTCATCTCGTCATGCTCAAGCTCTGTGCCAGCGGTTCATAATCGACATTGGCCCATTGTCGAGCCGGCCTGCACACGTCATCAGGGTAAGCACAGACATATTGAATGCAGCAGCCGACCTTGTCGCACGCCATCCGCTGCGCGCCTATGACGCAGTACAACTAGCCTCTGCTCTAGAAGTTCTATACACCGTCGACAACTGCTCCTTCGGATGCTTCGATCGGCAGCTCTCAACGGCTGCCGCCATAGAAGGACTTCTCCTGCTTTGGTGAGGGCGGCTCTGAGCCCTTAGAGCTGGGCTTCGCGGGGGTCCCAGCGCTCGCGGGCCTTGTCGCCCACCCGGTTGAGGGCGAACACAGTCATGAACATGACGATCCCGGGCACGAACACCAGATGGGGATGATCTTGGTAGCTCTCCTGGCCGGCTTCGATCATGTTGCCCCAGGTGGGCTCGGGAGGCTGGATGCCCACCCCCAAGAAGCTGAGCGAGGCCTCGGCCACGATCAGCACCGCGGTCACCAGGAAGGCATACGAAACCATGGGCAGGGCCACATTGGGCATCAGCTCCCGGAAAATGACGCGCCGGTCCCCCGATCCCATGGCCTTGGCGGCCAAGACGAACTCACGCTGCGCGAAGGTCAGCGTGTTGGCCCGGGCCAATCGGATATAGGTGGGAATGCCCAGAAGCGACAGCTCCAGCGCCATCGTCCATTGATTCTGGGTAAACACCGTGGCCATGGCCACCAGCAGGATCAGCGGGGGAAACGCCAGCATGGAGTCGGCCAGAATCCCCACCCCGCTGTCCAGCGGCCCCCGGAAGTAGCCCGCGGTGATCCCGATAACCCCGCCGATCAACAGGCCGATGGCCACCGCCCCCAAGCTGATGATCAGGGAGGTGCGGGCCCCCCACATGACTCCTCCGAGCATGTCAAGGGCCTGGATGTTCGTGCCGAGAGGATGATCTGAGAACAGGTCGGGGCGAAGCCTCGGGGTCTCGGCTAGCGCATTCTTCACCAGCTTCGACTCGGGAAGCGGCAGCCAGGCCACGGTGATGGCCGACAGCCCGACCAGTGCCAACCAGAATCCCGACAGCCATGCCGAGGTGTCGAAGCCCGATCCCCAGCGCCTCTGACACAGAGCATCCAGCCCGAAATACCCGCCCACGATGCCAACCAGCACCAACGTGACCCTGATCTCGGCGGTCACATCGTTGAGCACCATGGTGCCCACAAAAATCGCCGCAATCCCGACGGGCAGCAGCGGCCAGTACCAAATTGACCGAGGTTCGGCGCGGCGGGCTCGGACTTCTGGCTCGCCGGGGGCGATCGTGCCCCGCGCCGGGTCAGACACGGCCCCGCCTGATTCTCGGGTCGAGGTACTGATAGGAGATGTCGATGATGGCGTTCAACAGCACATAGCCCACCGCCAACACCAGTACGCCGCCTTGCACGATGGTGTAGTTCTTGGGAATCACGCCGGTGCCCACGATCAGCTTGCCCAGCCCCTCCAAGCCGAAGATGGTCTCAATGATGACGGTGCCGCCGATGAGCCGGCCCAGCGTGATACCGGCCACGGTGATGAGAGAGAACGACGACGGCCGCAAAGCGTCGCGGAACAGGATCCGCCAAGTGGGCATGCCCTTGGCCCGCGATGACAGCACAAACTGCTCTTGCAGGGTCGACAGCATGTCGGCTCGCAAGAGTCGGGTGAACACGGCGATCTCACTCAAGGCCAGGGCCAGCGCAGGCAAGAACAGGGAGCGAATCTGCTCGCGCCAGTTGTCGTCGTAGCGATGGGAGGCCGTCCGGGGGAAGTCGGGCCATTGGATGAATACCCAGAAAAGGAGGCCGGCGACCACAAACGTGGCGATGGCATATCCCAACCACCCCGACACGTCGGCTCGGTCTTCGGCCAATCGGCTGATGGCCAGATAGGCCAACCGCAAGACGATGAGCCCTACCCCGATCACCCACAGCCAACGGGGTATGGACTCCCGGAACACGAAGAAGAAGATGAACAGGAGTCCGGCCAGAAACGTTGGCACCGAGATGAAGCCGAACATGGTGCCGCTCACCATTCGATCTACCCGAGTTCCGGCCGCCTGAGCCGACCAAACCCCCAAGAAGATGGCGATGGTGAACGACATGCCCAACGCCATGGCCGACAAGCGCAGCGTGGGTCCGACGCTGCGCTGGAGTAGGTCGGAAACCGGCTCATTAGGGGCGCGCAACGACAGACCCAAGTCGCCGCTCAGCGCACCGCCCAACCAGTCCACGTAGCGGTCGGTTATCGGCTTGTCCAGGCCCAGCGACTTTCTGACCGCCTCCAAATCCTCAATCGTGGCATCGGTGCCCAGCATGTTGGCGGCCGGGTCGCCGGGAATCAGGTCGATAAGGAAGAACGTGGCCAGGGAAACGAGGAAAAGCACCGGCACGAGCCTGACCAGCTTCAAGCCGATCACCCGTAGCACGGTGCTCTTCCTCCCCTAGAGCCCTATTGACTCCAAGTAGTCGTTGTTCGAGTTAGTTCTCGATGTATGCGTTGCCGAACAGGAAGATGGTGGCGCCTGCCCGCTGGACGCCCTTGATGTTCGGCGCGAGCGCCAGGCCCTCTTCGGTTACCGAATAGACCATGGCCGGCAGTTGCTCGACCCACACGCACTGCACTCCAGCCAACGCGGCCCGCTGGGCGTCCACGTCCGCCGCTCCGTACAGCTCTCCCAGTGCGGCGTCCATGTCCGGGTGGGCGAATGCCATCCGGTTCGACCGGCTGGTTGAGAGGAGGTTGTCGTTGAGCGACGCAACCCATGTGGCGCCGTCGGCGTTGAAGCCCCATCCGGCCATCTCATAGTCGGCCTGGATGATTACTCGGGGAATCAGCACGGTGGTAACCGGGCCGAGGTCGACTTCCACGTCGAAGCCGGCGGCCTCCAGCATTCCCTCAACCGCCTGGGCGATCTCGGGGCCGGGATCGGTGTCGGCATGCACCAGCAACAGGGAACCATCCCAGCCATCAGCCTTCACTTCTTCTACTAGCGCCGCGGCGGCATCCGGGTCGTAGCCCGGTTCCTGATCGGCGCATTCCTGCAACTCGGGCGACCACAACAGGGTGCCTTCAGCAGCGATGGCATTGGTGGTCTTGAGCTTGCCCTCAAAGGCTCGCTCATTGATGATGTCCCGGTTGATGGCGTGGTGGATGGCCCGGCGAATTCTGATGTCCTTGCCAATCACATCGGCACCCCGGACTCCCTGGTTGAACAGGAACAACCCGCCAACGTTCTGATCCTCCGAGCTCAGCACCGCACCCGCCTCCCGGGCATCGGCGAACACCCGCGGATCACGCAGGAAAGCGGCATTGAAGTCGCCAGCCTGGAATGCCTCCCAGTTGGCCGTGGAGCTGCCCGGGAAGGTGAACTCGATCTCCTCGATGCACACTGGGCCGCCCCAGTAGTTGTCTCGGGCTCGCAGCACCGTTCGCACGTTGGGCTCCACCTCGGCCACCTCGTAGGGACCGAAGCTGGCGGCGTTGACCAGTTCGGGGGTGACCGCCATCCGGTTGCGGACCAGCCGGGCTGCGCTGGTCTCCTCGGTGGCGTTGGCCGCCTCCTCGTCCAGCAACTGGGCGATGATCCTCGGGTTGACGATCATGCCGGGCTCGTCGCCCAACAGCGTGTGGAAGGTGCTCCACCCCCGATGGAGACGGAATATGACGGTGCTGTCATCGGGGACTTCGGTGTTGTCGAAGTCGATGAGAGCCACCGAACCGGCCGCCCGGTTGTTCATACCATCGCCGCGGGAGTCGAAGAAGCGGAGCATCGAGTCGACCACGTCCTGGGCAACAAACGCATCGCCGTTGCCGTAGGTGATGCCCGAGCGGATCTTCAGCGTCCACTCGGTGAAGTCATCATTGGGGGTCAACGACTCTGCGGCCTGGCCATTGGACACACCAGACGCGGGGTCGAATGCCATCAAGACGTCCCACACGTTCACGATCTGGGTTCCGCCCACCAGGGCCCCGCTGCTTCCGGTTGGGTCCATGTTGGCGTTGGGCGAGTACACCGCGTAGTCGATCTTGGTGCCCGGCACGGTGGCCTCGCAGGCACCCATCATCTCCTCTTCCACAGGAGCCTCTTCACCGTCGTCAGCCGGGGCCGGTGCCGGCTCATCGTCACCGTCGTCAGCCGGGGCCGGTGCCGGCTCATCGTCACCGTCATCAGCGGGCGCGGGCGCAGGCTCGTCATCACCGTCATCAGACGGCTCAGCCGGCGCAGGCTCGTCTGGCCCGGTGGTCACTCCGTCGTCGTCGTCGTTGCCGCAGGCCGCGGCCACCAGGCCGAACACCAACAGCAGCGCCAATAGCCTGAATAGCCAGGAACGCATTTCACTTCCCCCTCGTGGATTGTGGTGCCGACACTCTACGAAACCCGACCAAAGTGGGCAACCGGAGACACCCGGCAGGGCAACAAGGTGTTTGAACAGCCCTATCTACTCGCCTAGTCGAGAACCTCTTCAATGAACTCGCGCATGATTGCGACGCACTCTTCGGGGTGCTCTAACTGGAGGAAGTGAGTGGATTCAGGCAGGAAGTCGTAGTCGACGCTGGAGATGTCGCTGAGGTTCAACGACGGCAGATATGACGAGGGCACCGTGGGATCAGCCCCGAGCACTTTGACCGGGCAGCGGATCTTGGAGAAGTCGATGAACACTCCGTAGACGCTGGCGTAGGCAATTATCTGGGCCTCGTATTCGCGGGGGCACCGCAGCTCAAGCCCCTCGCCGTCTGCGGATTCTCGGAGCGTAGTGTCGGCCAGTAGGTCGACCACTCCAGGCACTGCCGACTTGAAGGTCGGAAAGACGCGATACAGGTCAGTGAACGAGCTCTTCGACTTGAATTGAAATGTGCGACGGCTGGCTGATTTCGACATGCGAACAGCCGCCTCTTCGAAATCTAAGTAACTCCTCCCTGGTTTGCATATGGGAGGGTCAAACAGGACAAGCGCCGAATACTGGCTGCCCTTGGATTCAGATATGAGGGGTGTGAGCGTCGACACCGAGTGGAATACGCCAACCTGTGGTTTTGGGCCGAAATGCTCGTCGATCTCCCCAAGTATGCGGTCATGGTCGGCGACCAGGGTGGGCACACTGTGGTTTTCCAGATCGCCCACCGCATTCCAACCATGGTTTCTCAAGTCGTAGACGATGAGATCGAAGTCTTGGGTCAGGAGCGACCAAAACGGATAGTAGAAGTCGATGGCCAGACCATTGCCGTGGCTGAGAATCAACCGAGTCCCATCGGGGTTGCCATGGCGACGAAGCAGAATCGACGACTCGGAGCCCACTTGGACTTCGTGAACCGACCGCGGTTCGGGAACGCTCCAGGCGGCTTCTTGCTCCGTCACGATGACGGGCTTAGTTCATGAGCGACGGCAGCGGCAAAATCCTTGGTTCCGATATCTTCCAAACACCAGGACGACCCGGGGATTTGAGCAAACTGGCCAACGCACCTGGGGGCCCCGCGGCGCATGTCTTCGGGAATCTCCAATTCTGCGACCTTCATGGAGAGGCCCTTGCCATGGGCTTTCACCAGCGCCTCTTTGATGGTCCAGAATCGGAAGAAGGCATGAAGCTGCTGACAACCCTCGAGCGACTCCAGCTCGGCCTTTTCTTGCGGGCTGAACACGCCTTCGATGAGGTTGTCGAGATTGCGGCGCGGGGCCCGCTCCTCAACGTCCACTCCCAGGCGACCCCTGAGCGCCACGGCGATCAAACCGTGGTTGCCGCTGTGGCTCACGTTGAAGCTGATGGAGGCGGGCTGGCCGCCTACCAGGGCAAAGGGCTTGCCGTGCTTGGCGGCCTCGAAGGCCAACGACTCGTTTGGGCAGCCGACCTCGCGGCACAAGACGGCCCGGAGCGCGGCGCGGCACAGCACATAGCGCCGTTGAGCAACTGGGGACTGAAAGCGCTGCCAACGCGAGCGCTCTTCCCCGTCAAGCCACGCAAAAGCCTTGGCCTCGTGGTCGGCATTGGGTCTCAAGTCAACGTGGAGAATGGCGATGTCGCCGACATCCCTGAATGGGCACCACCAATTTTCAGCGGCAGAAGAAGCCCTTGAGGACAGAATTTTCAACCAGCGTGGGTTTCGAGGTATTCGATCAAGCTGCGCACGGTGAGAAGCTCAGCAAAGTCTTCACCAGAGATCTCGATGCCAAACTCTTCATTGACGAGCTTCCAAAAAGCCACGATGTCGCCAGAGGGAACGCCGGCATCAGCGATGTTGATGTCTATGTCCAGGGGACGGCCGAGCGGTTGCCCATCAACTTCCAGATTCTCGTCGATGAGCTGGGTAATGCGGTCAAGAACAGAGGACATTCTCTCGCTCTCCATGAAGTGGTTGCAATGGCAAATTACCACCCTACCCAAGCAGTTGATGGTTGGCAACAGGCATGAACGCGTGGCGGAGCTCCCTATTTGCGCGGCTGGACCCAGTGGCGCCGGCGCTGGAACGGATAGCTGGGCAGCGACAGCCGCCGGCGCCTCTCTCCGCTGAAGAGATACTCGAAATCGACAGTTTGGCCGGCTTCATAGGCCGCGCCGACCGCCTTCACCGAGCCGTCATCGCCAGGATCGAAGCCATCGGTCGACAGCACTCCCCCTTCTTCGCATGGGCTGAACTCGTGGTCGTGGTCCACAACCGCCCGAAGCCCGGCCCGCAAAGACTCCTCGTCGCGAAACACAACGCTGGTGCGATAGGAGAAGTGGCTGCGACCAATGCTCGCCGTCCACGCCATGTCCGATAGCAGCGAGTCGGCGGAATCTTCCGACGAGAGCAGGTCGGCGTGGTCGTCGAGCCAACGCAGATACCCTCTAGCCATATCTCGGACTGCCCCGTCAGATTTGCCCGACAACGGCAGCAACCGTGCTCGCCGCCCTTCCTCTCCCTCTTCAACCTCTGTGTCATCTCCCACTGCCCGTGGGGCACCCATTGGCCAGGGAACCCCCTCGAGCCCGTCCTCGCTGTGAGGGGATGGGTAACCCTCCAAGACAACGTGCGCGTTCGTGCCCGAAATCCCCAGCGAGTGGACCGCAGCAATCGGGGGTCGGTCTGGTTCGAGAGGCCACTCCGTGGGGGCAGTGGTCACTTGTACCGGCAGCCGATCCCAGTCGATCTGCGGATTGGGATTCTCGAAATGCAATTGTCGGGGAATCAACCGCCTCCTCATGGCCAGCACGGTCTTGATGAGGCTGGCAATCCCCGACGCAAATTCCAGGTGGCCGATGTTGGTCTTCACTGAGCCAATCAACAGAGGGCGATCCCCATCGCGCCCTTGCCCGTACACGGTGCCAGCGGCGTCCACTTCAGCAGGGTCACCCACCATCGTTCCCAGTCCATGGGCTTCCATGTAGTCCACCTCGGATGGTTCCACGCCAGCCCGCTCCAACGCCTTTTGGATTACCTGCTGCTGGGCTCGCCCATTGGGCAGGATGAGATCCAGGCTCGCTCCGTTTTGGTTGACAGCCGAACCCAGCACCACGCCCCAGATCCGGTCGCCATCGGCCTCGGCATCACCCAGCCGCTTCAGGACCACCATCCCGCAGCCCTCGCCCCGCACATAGCCATCGGCCGAGGCGTCGAAGGCCTTGCATTGACCGTCGGGCGAGAGCAGTCCGTGTTCGTCGAGGAATCGTGTCATCGCTGGGGACAAGACTGCGTTGGCCGCCCCCACGAGGGCTAGATCGATCTCATCGTTTCGAAATGCGGCGACCGCTTGGTGTACCGCGGCCAACGACGACGCGCAGGCCAGGTTCAATGGCATAGCCGGGCCTTCCAGACCCAACACAAATGCCACCCGTCCCACCGCCACGCTCCCCACGGTGCCGAACGTGGTGTCTTCCCGGCCGCTGGCTGCAATCACCCGGCGGTATTCGCTGTCGCCCACTCCGGCAAACACCCCGGTTCTGGAGCCCTTCAGCTGGGCTGGATCCATTCCCGCGTCCTCCAAGGCATGCCAGCTGGTCTCCAGCAGCATGCGCTGTACCGGGTCCATCATTCGAGCCTGAATCGGGGAGATGCGGAAGAAGCTGGAGTCAAACCGATCAATCCCCTCGACGAACGCTCCCCGCCGATGCGTGACGTCAACCGCTGAGGGATCGCCGGCAACCCCGCTCCAAGAACCCTCGTCTTGGCGACCGTCGGTTACCGCGTTCTCACCGGCTTCCAGCAGCCGCCAATAGGCCGAGAGATCTTCTGCACCGGGGAACCGACACGCCATGCCCACAATGGCAATCCCGTCTTGGCCCCGCTGGCGGGCTCGCGGGCGGGGCTGGGGGACAGGCTCGGGCTTTGCCTCGGCCCCGATGACCTGATCGAGGTCGCCTGCGAGGTGGCGAGCGAGGCTGGAGACATCGGGATAGTCGAACACCACCGTGTTCGATGCCATGTACTCCCCGGCGAAGGCACGGTTAAGGCGGTTCCGCAACTCCACCGCAATGAGGGAGTCCATCCCGAGATCGGAAAAATCTGCGGTGGGCGAGGGTGGTGTTGAGAGCTTCATCACCGCCTGCAACTCCTGCTGCAAGAACGCGGTCAGCAGGGCCTCGCGTTCTTCCGCGGCCGCCTCCCCCAGTTGGGAGAGCAGATCACCCGACATTTCCGCCTCGTCAGCCGCCTCCCCGGTGTCGGCCGACAGCAGCTCTTCGAAGAACGCCAGTCGGCTGTCGAGACCCTCGGTGAACACCGGCCAGTCGACCAGCCCCACCATGGTGGCCACCGCATCCTGGCGTACCAAGCGGTCCAAGGCCTTCATACCCTGCTGGGGAGTGATCCAGCCCGTCCCCGAAGCGGCTAGCTGTCTTGAGATACGGTCCCGCTGCTCTTCGGCTTCGCCCAGTTCCGACCATGCGCCCCAAGCGATGGACTGCCCGGAGAGCCCTTGGGCCCGCCGATGGGCGGCAAGCTGATCCAAGAACGCGTTGGCGGCCGAATGGTTCGCCTGACCGGCTTTGCCCAGGACACTGGTAATGCTGGAGAAGAGGAGGAACAGATCCAAGTCGCGATCCTTGGTGGCGCTATGCAGATGCCAGGCCCCCAGCACTTTCGGCCCCAGAACCTGCTCGAACCGAGCCCAGCTCAAGTTGGACAGCGAGCCGTCCGACAGAACGCCAACGCTGTGGATCACACCGCCCAGCGGAGGCATCGAATCGTCAATTCGGCTCAGCATCTGATCCACGGCCGAGGGGTCGGTGACGTCGGCCAGCTCCACCTGCACTACCGCTCCCCGCTCCCGCAGCCCGCTGATCACTGCCTGGGCGGCATTGTCGGGAGGCCGTCGCCCATTTAGCACGATTGCGGTTGCTCCCTGGTCTACAAGCCACTCGGCCACCTCGCAGCCGATCCCGCCCAGACCGCCGGTAACCAGATAGGTACGATCATCCCGCAATCGGCCGACGGCCAGCGGGGGCATGACGAGGACGTTCTTGCCGATGTGGCGGGCCGACTGCATGTACTCCATTGCGGCGCTGACCTCAGCCAGCGGCCAGAAGCGATGGACCAGCGGTTTCAGCTCTCCGGCTGCCAGTTGCTCCATCACGCTGCTGAGAGACGCCCCGACGCGATCCGGATCTTCAACCTTCAAAACGTCCAACTCCAAAATGGAGTACTCGACATCGGGACGGGCCTCGGACATCTCGGCTTGGCTCCAAATGCCCCGCCGGCCGAGTTCCACAAAGCGTCCGCCATCGGCCAAACAGGAGAGGCTGGCCTCGATGAAGCCCTCCCCGGTCAGGCTGTTCAGCACTACATGAACGCCCTCGCCCCCGGTGGCCTCGGTGATCTCGTCGCCGAAGGCGGTCTGGCGGCTGTCGAACACATGGGCCACGCCCAACGACCGGAGGTACGCCTGCTTCGGGGTGCTGGCGGTGGCGAACACCTCGGCGCCAGCGGCTTGAGCAAGCTGGATTGCCGCCAATCCCACACCGCCGGTACCGGCATGGACCAGCACCCGGTCGCCGGCCTTCAAGCCGGCTAGCTCGAAGGCGATCGCCGCAGTGGTGAAGGCCAGAGGCACCGTGGCGAGGGTGGGTGCCGGAATGCCCGGGGGCGCCGGTGCCACCAGCTCCGCCCGGGTCACAGTTTCCGGCGCGAAGGTCCCGAATCCCAACCCCACCACCCGGTCGCCCACCGAGACGGCGGTCACATCCGAGGCCACCTCGAGGACTACGCCGCACATCTCGCGGCCGAGAAGAGAGTTGTCGCCCAGCATTCCCATGCTGACCAGCACATCTCGGAAGTTGAGGCCAGCGGCCTCGATGCCGACCCGAACTTCACCCGAAGCCAGCGGAAGCGGTGGCAGCGGCTCGGCTGCCAGCCTCTCTATCGACCCCCCAGGATCTGGCGCCAGTCGCCAACCGGGCTCTTCGGGCAAGGCCATTCGGACGGTCTCAGCACCGCTATGAATCAAACGGGCGACCCTGCGGCTGCCAGCACGGTGCGCTATGTGGGTTTCCCCGTCGTTGGAGAACAGCTCCGCAACCAAATCAGACACCGGCTCTTCGCCCTCGGGGTCGAGATCGACCATCCTTGTCTTGAGGTGCGCCGCTTCCCGGGCGAGGGATTTGCCCATGCCCCACAACGTCGCACCCGCCAACTCACCGACCAACTCGCAACCCAGCACCTGAGCTCCCTTGGTGACCAACCACAGCCCATGGGTGGGCTCGACTCCGGCGTCGATCAGACCCTGAGTCAATGCCAGCGCGCTGGCCCCCGCACTCCGCACATCTTCAGCGAGATCCTCGGTAGATGCCTGGTGCCCGTGGCCGTCGAGAGCGGCAAGGTGAACGACGCCCCTCAGCGGCACGTCTTCGGGAAGGACCGCAATGAGCGATCGCCATGACTCCCGGTCTCGCACGTCCGCGGTCCAGCGATGAACTCCACCCTCCGTCGGCGCGATGCCATCGCCTGCCTCGCCGTGGGAGGCCACCACCACGGTCTGATTGCGCTCCGCCAACTCCGCAGCCAGTTCTTCGGCGACGCCTCTCTGGTCGGCGGCCACTAGCCAGGCGCCAGGAGGCTCGGTGACATCGGCTGGATCTTCGGCCAGATCTGCATCCCGCCAAACCACCTCGTACAGCAGATCTTCCAGGCCCTCCACCGCGGAAAGCAGCGCCGTCCGGGTGGCCCGCTTCACCGTGTAGCCGCTCAACCCGCCCAGCGGTATGCCGTCGGGGTCATAGAGGTGAATGTCGCCGGTGAGGACTTCCGGCGACTCATCGGGCTCGCGCTCCGATGCCCGGTCCTGAACTGCGTCCCTCATGCGGACATGGCAGACCAGTCGCTCGGGCAGCGGGCCAGAAAGCCAAAAGCGCTCGCACCCGAACGGCATGTAGGTGGCACCGCCCTCGGCGCCGGACAGACTGCGGGCCGCCGACATGACTTGGAAGCAGCCGTCGAGCAAGATCGGATGCACGTCTAACCCGCCGTGGTCCACGGTTGGAGGCAAGACCACTTCGCCCACCGCCTCGCCCGCCTCCAGCCAAATCGATTGAAGGGTGCGGAAAGACGGGCCGAAGTCGATCGCCGACTCAGCCTTGGCCTGGTAGAACGCGGAAACATCCCCTCGGGTCAAACCTGCCTTCAGGGCGTTGAGATCTACCGGCTCTGGGGCCTCATGCAGGCGAACGCCCGGCGACACCTGACCTTGAGCATGGAGCGTCCATTTCTCCTCGGTGGGCGCTTTGCTGAAGATCTCAAAGCCCCGCGACACCGCGCCCTTGGCATCTTCCAACACGAGTTGCACGCTGCGGCCTCCGCCATCCTCCGACTCCTCTTCCGAGAAAATCAGCGGGCTGTAAAGCTGCCAGTCCTCCACGGTGACCGATTGGGATCCATCGCTCAGCTGCGCCGATGCGGCCATAGCGCCATAAAGCGCCCCCGGCATCACCACCCGGTCGAATACCCGGTGGTCCGCCAGCCAGGCTGGATCAGAGGCGAACATCTCGGTCTCGAACAGCGACTCGCCCCGGGGAGAGTCGTGGCGAACGCCCAGCAGCGGATGGCCACTGCTCTGCCGACGGCGTCTTGTTCCTTCAACCCAGTAGCGCTGGCGCTGGAACGGGTAGCTGGGCAGGGAAACCCGACGGCGCTCTTCGCCGGCGAACAACCCGTCGTAAGAGATATCGAGCCCCGCCTGATACGCCCCCGCCACGGCGTCCATAAATCCACAGCGGTCGTCGGGCTCCGGGGTCCGGGTGGAAGGCCGCTTCATGCTCGACACCACAACCGGCGCGGGAGCGCTGCCCGCTTGCTCCGGCCAAGCCAAGGCGGTCATGGGCCCGAGCACCGCGCCCGGACCAACCTCGATGACAACCTGCACGCCTTCTGTGGCCAAGGTCTCGACGCAGCTTCGGAACTCCACCGCCTGACGGGCCTGACGGCGCCAATAGGAGCTGTCGAGCTCTTCGCCCGGCACCAGGGCGCGGCCCAGCATGCTGCTGACAAAGGCCAACGACGGCGACCCGACTTCCAATTCGGCCAGTAGGGCCTCCACACCGTCCAAGATGGGGTCGACCATGGCGCTGTGGTATCCGGCGCTCTTTTCCAATCGGCGGATTCGAACCTCCTCCGCCTCGAACCGCTGCAACACCGCCTCCACATCGGTGGTCGGCCCGCTGATCATCTGGTGGGCACCGTTGTCGGCCGCGATTGCCAGTCGGGGGTCACCCGATGCCGCCCTCTGCTCCTCTATAGAGGCCGCGACCTCAGATGGTGGGGCGAACACTCCGGCCATGGCCCCGGGTTCGGGCAGCTCGGCCATGAGCGCGCCTCGCCCGGCCGCGAAACGCAAACCGTCTTCCAGGCTGAACACACCGGCAGTCCGGGACGCGGCGATCTCCCCGAGGCTGTGTCCAACCACTACATCGGGCCCAACTCCCAAGCTCGCCCACAACTCGGTGAGCGCGCACTCCAGCGCGTAGATGGCGGGTTGCGTCCACGCCGGATCGTCCAGGTCACCCTCGGCGTCGGGCGCCCCGAACATCACCGCTAGCAGCGATGTGCCCCGCAGTTCGCGCATCGCCCGGTCGCAGCGATCCAATACTTCTCGCACCACCGGCTCGCGGTCGTAGAGCGCCTGGCCCATGCCAATCCACTGGCTGCCCTGACCGGTGTACGCGAAGGCCACTTTCGGGGCGGTCTGGGACCTTTGCAACTCGGTTTCTCCCTCCAAGAGCGCACTGAGCTTCTCGCGAAGCGACTCGGCGTCCCGGAACACAACTCCGGCCCGATAGGCCTGATGGCTACGACCCACTCCCGCGGTCCAAGCCATGTCGGAAAGCACCGGTACGGCCGCCGAGTTGTCCACGGCAAGCTCTTCCGCCTGCTCGTCGAGCCACGACATGTGCCGCTCGGCCAGTTCTTGAAGGGCCACAGGCGACTTTCCCGACAGGGGCAGAAGCCGGGCCAGGCGAGCTTCCATCTCGGCGGGCCGATCGGAGTCGCCAAGACTCGACACCACAATGGGACGTGAAGGGCCAACCGGTACTGACTGCCCGCCGGAATCGGGGTACCCCTCCAGCACGACGTGGGCGTTGGTGCCGGAGAAGCCGAACGAGTTCACCCCCGCTCGGGGCGGTCGGCCCTGGTTCGAAGGCCACTCGGTCATCTCAGTGGCCACCTGAACAGGAAACTGCTCCCAGTCAATCTTCGGATTCAGTTCCCGGAGATTCAGGTGCCGGGGAATGGTGCCCCGGTTCATGGCCAGCACAGTCTTGATCAGGCCAGCGACACCGGCAGCCGCTTCCAAGTGGCCGATGTTGGTCTTCACCGAGCCAATCAGCAGGGGATTCGCCTCATCGCGGCCTTGGCGATAAGCCGCGGCCGCGGCATTGACCTCGATCGGGTCGCCCACTGGAGTGCCCGTCCCGTGAGCCTCCAGATAGTCGATATCGGCGGGGACAACCCCGGCATTGTGCAATGCCTCTTCAATGGCCTGCTGCTGGGCTGTCTCCATCGGCACCGTCAAGCCGGAGCTCGCCCCGTCCTGGTTGACCGCGGAGCCGAGGACCACTCCCCAAATGCGGTCGCCGTCGGCCTCTGCATCGCTGAGCCGCTTGAGGACCACCATCCCGCATCCTTCGCCCCTCACATAACCGTTGGCCGAGGCATCGAATGCTTTGCACTGCCCATCGGGCGCCAGCATCCCGGCGTTGGCCCGAAGCTCGATCATCCGCCCCGAGGCCATGGCGTGTACTCCGCCGACCAACGCCAAGTCGGCTTCGCCCTGTCGCAAGCCAGCTGCGGCTTGATGGACGGCCACCAGGGAGGAGGAACAGGCGGTGTCCACTGCCATCGCCGGTCCTTCCAGGCCCAGCGCGAAGGCAACCCGGCCGATGGCCGTGCTATAGGACGTGCCAGTCACCGCATAGAGACTGGGGGCCGGCTCAGAAGTCCCGCTGGTGACCAGGATCAGATGGCGGTAGTCATTGGAGCTGATCCCGGCATAGACACCGGTTCGGCTGCCCTTCAGCCCGTCGGGATCGATCCCGGCGTCTTCGAGGGCCTGCCAGCTCGTCTCCAGCATGAGCCGCTGCTGCGGGTCGAGCATCTGAGCCTCTGTGGGCGAGATGCGGAAGAACTCGGCGTCAAATTCGTCGATCTGGTCGAGGTAGGCACCGAACCGGCAGGCTTCCTTCTCCGGCATTTCGGAGAACAACTCGCCCACCCGTCCGACCCCGGAGCCGGGCACGCCTTCGATGACCGCATTCGTGCCTGTTTCCAGCAGACGCCAAAACGCCGACAGGTCGTCGGCCTGAGGAAAGCGGCACGCCATTCCGACAACCGCGATCGATTCCCCTGAATGAGAAGTCATGCATTCTCCTTTGACAAGACTAGGCAGAGCCTCTGACCTGCACTGTAACGATATCTAAACCGTGGTATTTCTGATGGTGGACGGATGAGGCGTAGTGCCGAAGCAGGCGAAGCGATATCTCGCCTTCCTTCGCACCCTCGGCCTCCTCGCTCAATGACGCCAAGCGGTCCTCGAGATTCTCTGCGTCGATCACCGCGAGGAACTCCATCTCCACCATGCCGGCTTCGGGGCGGGCTTGGATGATGAGACGAGGTTGATCTTCATAGGGCTGATCAACCTCGACAAGGCTCACGATCAGTTCCTCTCCGGTCTCATCGGGTAGCACCAAGCTCAGCAATGCCTCTTCGCCGGCTGAGCACAGCCTCTGGGTGGAAGCCTCGTCCCATTGGTTCTGAACAGCTATTCCTTGCAGGAACCGATCAATCTCCGGCAGAGACGACACGCTGAGCTCGACCTCCAAGCGGCTGCGCCGCTGAGGGCTGGTCAGGTCCAAGAACACGGTCATCAACACCGCCGCCAGCGCTCCGACGAGCATGCCATTGTCGAGCAGCAGGCCCCACTTGTGGCCCAGCAGGTCGGCGAAGATGGTCTGGTTGTCGATTCCTATGCCCAGCGAGAACGACAGTCCCACCACCAGGGCCTTTTGGGCATCCAGTCCGTCCTGCACGACGGTGCGGACACCGCTCACGAAGAGCAGGGCGATGGCCGTCAGGATGTAGGCGACCATGACCGGACTGGGAAGGGTGAGCAAGAACGCGGTCAGCTTGGGTAGAAAGGCCAGCGTCAACAGGGTGCCGCCGATTACATAGCCGATGCGGCGAGCGGCCACGCCGGTAAAGCCGATGAGCGACACGCTGGTTCCCGAATAGACAGAGTTGGGGGGAGTCCCGAAAATGCCGGCGGCCAGGATGCCGAGCCCGTTGGTGTTGAGCGAGCCCTGAACCAGCCGGAAGTCGGGAACCCGGGGCCGGCGCCACGAGACCTGCTGGATGGCGACGCTGTCGCTGACATTCTTGACCCCGCCGGCCAGCACCACCACCACAAACGCGGGCAGAAGCGACCAGAAGCTCGCTCCCGGGGTGAGGTCGAACCCGGGGAATCCGCTTCCTTCGGGAATCCCCACCCAGGCCGCATCGGCCACCGAACTGATCTCATAAGCACCGAACAGCGCGGCGACCACGCTGCCGATGACGATCCCGATGAGGGGCGACCACAACCGCCACACTCCTGAAGCCCGCAAGAAGAGCAGGGTGGAAACCACCAGCGTCACCAAGGCGATCGTCGGCCCGGCGGCTTCAGGCGCATCGGAGGGAATGTCGTCCAATCGATCCAGCGCCACCGGCAAGATGGTGGCGGCGATCAGCATCAGCACCGTGCCGGTGACCACCGGGGTGACAACGCGGCGCAAGAACGGCAGCCAAAAGGCCAGCACGAGATAGAACACCGAAGCCACCACGGTGAGGCTGGCCAGCAACTCCGGACCGCCTTCGGCCAGCGCCAACACCGAGATGGCGATGTAGTTCGGGGTCGGGCCCATGATCAGGATGTGGCCAGCGCCAAACCTCTGGAACCGGGTGGCCTGCAAGGCGGTTAACGCGCCAGCAATGATCAGCGCCGCGAACAGCGCCCATGAGAAGTAACCGGCGTCTTGGCCTCCCGCTCGGGCGGTGACGATCACAATCGACACGATCGGCGCCAGCGCCAGCACCACCCCCTGAAGCCCGGCTATGGCCGCAATACCCGGAGGGCAGTGCTCATCGGCCTCGTATCGAATGGCGTCGCTCATGGTCGATGGATTCGGGAGACCGCGTGGATTTGGTCGGCCGCGTGGATTCGCACCAGAAAAAACTAACGCGAATGGCTGATCTTAATTACAGCTTGGCTTCGCGGGGGTCCCAGAGGGCTCGGAGCGATTCTCCGATGCGGTTCAGCGACAGCACGGTGAGGAACATCATCACTCCGGGCACGAACACGATGTGGGGCGCCTTTTCCAGCAGATTCGGGTCGCGGCCCTCTTGGATCATGTTGCCCCACGTGGGCGTGCTGATGGGATCGATGCCCACCCCCAAGAAGGCCAACGAAGTCTCGGCCACGATCACCACGGCCACGACGATGAAGGCGTAGGAGGCCAACGGCAGAGCCACGTTGGGCATGATCTCCCGGAACAGAATGCGGCCGTTGGACGCTCCCATGGCCTTGGCCGCGGTAACAAACTCCCGAGCCGCGAACGTCAATGTGTTGGCGCGCGACAGTCGTCCCATAGTGGGGATGCTCAATACCGATAGCGCGAGCGTGATCACCAGAACGCTGCCCCCGAAGATCGCCACAATCGAAAACAGCAAGATCAGGGCGGGGAAGGCCAAAACGGCGTCGGTAATTATGTTGAAGGTTCCCTCGGTTGCCCCTCGGAAGTAGCCCGCGGACATCCCGATAACCGACCCCACCGCCAAGCCGATGCCCACTGCGCCCAGGCCCACGATCAGGGAGATTCTCGCCCCCCGGATGCTCTGGTTCATGACGCTCTTGCCCAACCGATCGGTGCCCAGCGGCTCGTCGGTGGTGAACGACGGGGGCCGCTCCCGATCCCCGAAGTCGGCCTCCAAGCTGTTGAACAGTCCGCCCAGTTGCAAGAGCACAAAAAGCACCAAGATGAACAGCCAAGCCATCGATATCCATACGGTCGGGTCGACGCGTGATCCAAAAATCGCTCGAATCAGCTGCCCTACCCCGGTGAGGATGCCGTAAATCCCGCTCAGCGCGAGGATTACCTGAAGCCAGGTAGCGCCGTCGTAGGTAACCAAGAGCTGTACCAGCAGCATGGCCGCCCCGATGACCAGTCGGGCACTTCCTTCCCTGGCGAGGCGGGCGCGGCGACCTCGCTCGGGATCTACCACTTCCTGGACCACAGGCTCGGTGACGACGCCAGTGATGTCAGCCACGTCGAATCCTCGGATCAAGCAGGGCGTAGGTGATCTCCACCAGCATGTTCAACATGATGTAGGCCACCGCCACCACCAGCACCAGACCTTGCAGCACGACCAAGTCATTGCCGGTAATGGAGTCGACCATCTTGAGCCCCATCCCCGGGAGCTGGAACAGCACTTCGATGATGACGGTGCCACCGATGAGCCGGCCCGTGCTCACTCCCGCCAAAGTGATGAGTGAGAACGACGACGGTCGCAGGGCATGGCGGAACAACACATGGGTGGGCGACATGCCCTTGGCCCGGGCCGTCAGCACGAAGTCGTTTTGCAGGGTGGCCATCATGTCGGCCCGCAACAGCCGCTGGAACACGGCAATCTCAGTCAGAGATAACGCGACCACCGGCATGATCAAGCGGCGGGAATGGTCCCACCAGTCCCATTCAGTAAGCCGGGTCCACCCTTGGGGCGGCAACAGGTCGAGCTGATTGAACAGGATGAAGATCAAAAGGATGCCCACCAGGAATTGAGGCAAGGAGATAGCGGCAAATGATGCCGCGTTCAACGCTCTATCCACTCTGCGTCCCGCCCGATAGGCGGCATACACCCCCAGCGGAATAGCCAGAATCAGCGCCAGAGCCTGGGCCACCACTGTCAGTTCCAGGGTGATGGGTAGCCGCTGTCGAATGGTATCGGAAACTTTCAGGCCATGGGTTCTTACCGACTCGCCCAAATCACCGGTAAGCGCATCCCCCAGCCACTTGCCGTAGCGCACGATGACGTTTTCATCGAGCCGAAGCTCCCGGTTGACCAACTCCCGGGCGGCAGGCTCCTGGGCCCGCTCTTGGCCCAGTAGTCGAATGGTGGGATCACCGGGCAGCAGCTCCACATAAAAGGAGGAGAAGAAGCTCACCAGGATCAGCACCGGAATGATTCGGATGATGGTGCGACCAATGGTCTTCAACTGCTGTCACCTCCCCCTACGTCTCAGCGCGGGCCCCATAGATGATGCCCCATAGAACGAGGGGGTGGGCACGGACCGTGCCCACCCCCTCGTTCTCAGATGAGTTTCTTGGCTAACCCTTAGCGGTGAATTCCAAGAGAATGATGCCGGCGTCGGTCTGGAATATGCCCGAAACCTCGTCGGTCCAGTAGTAGCCGACCTCGCCCTTGCTAGTCACGATGACCGGGACCTGATAGGCGAATTCGCGCTGGAAGCGGCTGTAGCCCTCGTAGCGCTCCTCGAAGGTGACGCCTTCACGGCCCTGCTTGAGCGAGGCGTCAAATTCCGGATAGCACGCCTTGGCCCAGTTGCGGGATGAGACGTTGGGACCGCACACGCCGTCCTCGGTGGAATCGCCGAAGTACACGTCGTACATGTAGTCGGGGTCGCCCACGGGGATGGCCCACGGGTTGGCCACTGATTCGCCGCCGAACACGGCACCGACCATCTCGCCGACCTCCACGCAGTTGGCGGTGGCGGAGATGCCAACCGCGCTCCACATGGAGACCAAGGTCTCCGTTTGGAGCACGTTCTCCGGTGAGGTGGTGCAGTAGGTCTGGAACTCCAGCGGACCGCCCAGTTGCGCTTCACACTCTTCGAGCGCGGCAACCGACGCGTCCTGGTCAAAGCCCGGCAGCACTGCTTCGGGATCGGTCCACGGAGAGCCCGGCCTCATCAAACTGCGGATCATGTTGTTGAGGCCGTCGAACACAATCTCGTTGATGGTTTCGTAGTCGATGGCGTGGGCCACAGCCACCCGGCACTCCCGGATGTTGAACGGCTCTTTCACGTTGTTGAGCATCCAGTATCCGCCGTGGTTGTCGACTCGGGAGGTGGTGTTGACGCCCTTGGCGATGGCGTCTTGGAGGTTCTGGGGATGGCGGTCGTAGCCAATGTCGAGATCGCCAGCGTTGAACGCGTTGTAGCGCTGCGGCGGCTCGATGATGGGCTTGAAGGTCACGCTGTCCAGATAGGGGCAACCCTCACGGAAGTAATCCGGGTTGCGCACCACAACGGCTTGGTCGTCTTGGACCCACGACTCAAGCATGAACGGACCTGCGCCCACGCCCTGCGGATTGATGTTGACGTCGGAATTGAGGCCGGTTTCTGGATCCTGACCAGCCTGATACGTGGTGGGCGACATCATCCACGCCATACGGGAGGCGAAGATCTGCGCAAACACCGCGTTCTTGCTGGTGGCAGTGAGCTCAATGGTGTAGTCGTCGATCTTCTCCCACGAAGCGATCAGATCGGCCTGAGCCCGCGACTGCGACCCGATGTCAGGATTCTGGTGGTGCTCGATGTTCCAGATCAGTGCGTCTACATCCAACGGGGTGCCGTCGGTGAAGTTGACGCCCTCGCGCAGCTTCAGCGTGAACACCTCATTGTCTTCAGTGGAGATGCTCTCGGCCAGGCCGGGAATCAGCTGGCCAGTGGCGAAGTCCTCGTAGAACAGCGCTCCGTAGATGGAGATCATCTGCGTGCCACCCAGCGAGGCCCCGCCCTGGATCAAGGTGGGGTCCCATCCGACGATCTCACCGAACATGCCGATAGTGAGGTTGCCGCCAGTCGGCCGCCCGTCTGAGCATTCGGTGGTGAGGATTTCACCAGGGATGTACCCGGTGTTGCCGGTGGGCACTCCACCTGTTTCTTCCTCTTCCACCTCTTCGGACTCCTCGATGGTCACCACCGGCTCATCTTCTGGCTCATCGGCCGGGGCCTGCTCAGCCGGGGCCTCCTCAGCGGGAGCCTCTTCGGCGGGGGCCTCTTCGGCAGGAGCTTCTTCTCCAGGCTCCTCTGCCGGAGCGGGCGTAGCAGCCCCAGTGGTGACTCCGTCGTCGTCATCGTTGCCGCAGGAGACAGCGAATACTGTCAGCGCCATCAGGACGGCAAGAAGCTTCAACCAACGCGATTTCATGAGCATGACCCCCTCGGGTTTGGCTTTGAGCAGCCGGGCCTCAACCAACTGCAAGTTGTCAGACTTTAGGGATTTATCGAGAGATAGCGCAAAGTGTCGCCCCGCCTAGGTCTGCAATCGGGCGGCGGCGGGGGAAAGCTCCCGTTCCAAACGGTCGGCAATAACCCGAAAGTAGGCTAAAGACTCGCCGATGGGATCGGGGATCTCGTCAGCAGCTCGGCCGATGAAACGGGCGTTGGCTTGGGTATCGCGCAAGGTGTGCAGCCGACCTATCCAGGCTTGGGCATCGGCGCCATTGCGATCGCCCACCTGGTCGGCGAGACGACTCAGCTCAGCGGGCAGAAAGGTGGCGGCCGCCTTGGTTTCGCTGCGGGCCTCCACCGCCCAACCGTGGTTGCGAGTCATGGCGACTATGAGATCGGACTCGTCCACCAGATACTTCGAGAGGCGGCGGCTGCGGTGGGTCGACAAGTCCAGTCCCCGCTCGGCCATGGCGGCTATGGCGTACTCGTGGGCGGGCTGCCCGCTCCAGTCCATAGTCCCGGCCGAGCCCACCTCCACGTCGGGGGCCAGATGGGCAAACAGCACCTCGGCCATCGGCGAACGGCAGATGTTTCCCGTGCAGACAAACAGAACCTTGATGGCGTTGGAGTGTAAGAGCCACACCACTGGCTTTCTATGCTCAGCGCACAACAGACCTGTAGGTCAACCGTCCAGCAGATCGGCCAAGTCTTCTTCTATACCGAGTTTGGATCCCCATCTCCGCATGTAACTGAGGTCAAGGTCGTTGATGGCGGCGATCTCGACGCAGTCTCGCCACTGGATTTCAGAGCGCGATTCAAGGCGCCACCGCAGCTTGGCCAACACGACGTCTTCGGGTGTTGCAATCCATGCTTCTACGCCGAGTACTTCGGTGCGGACTTTCCGAGCTATTCGCGACTGGGTGAAGGCATCGGAGGCGGGAACGGCGAATACGTCGACCTTTCCCCCGCTTTGCGGGTGAAGAATGTTGAAGGACCCTCCGAACTCGAATGCCTGACGAGCATCTGACTCCGGAAAGTAGACCTCGCTCGCTCGCAATGCTTCGAGCATTGCTTCTGCGGATTCGGAGGCCAAGAGGACAACGATGTCCACGTCGCGAGTCATTCGAGCTACCCCCCAAGCCGCCGCCGCCGCCGAACCGACCACGATGTAGTCCACACCTGCGGAATCAAGAGCTCCAATGGTGTGCCTCAGCGCGGCAGTGAGCTCGATCAGGGTTCTATTCCTACAGAGTCAGGCCACACTTCATGGGCAAGCTCCTCGCCATAGCGCGAAACGACGAGGGCCAAGAAGACCTCGCGGTCGTTGTATTCAGGGTGGCGATTGCGCACCGACTGTTCCTCCATGACCGCACCGGCTTCATTGAGCTGCCGCCATTCCTCAAGCCGCTCGGGCACTGTGCGGGCACGGACCAAGCCCATCTGGCGCCGCCAAATGTGTTGAGGCGTGTCTTTGGGGCATCCGGGGGGATTACGTCGCTCCATTGCGAACCAAATCGTAGTGAACCCCAGTGACACTTACTCGCCGGTCGGATCGGGGATCTCGTTTACGGCTCAGCGAGGGTGTATTTTGCGCCGCGCCCGGTGCCCGACTTCACCAACCGACCCTGCTCGACAAGGTTGCGCAAAAGCCCCAAGGCCACAGAACGCGACACGCCGAATCCCTCTTGCACTCGCGAGTTGGTGACCGGCCCATCGATTCCCCAACCCAAGACAACCGCCTGCATTTCTTCGCGGCTCAATGGGCGGCCGCGCGGCGCGGGAACCGCCGACGCCAAGCGGTAGCGGGTGCCAGCACCCTCGCCTCTATGCTCCAACAACCCCATCTCGCATAGGCGCTGAAGGGTGTTGCGGGCCGGGGACACCCCGACATCGAGCATGGACCGAACTGCCGTGTTGGTGAGTTCGACACCCCTCAGCGCCTCAGCAAGCACACGGCGGTCACCGGGATGCATCTCGAGCTCGCCCCCAACCTCATAAGTCCAGGCCAGTTCCTCAGGCGTCACCGGCCCGACCGTCGGCAGCACCACCCTCACCCAACCCTCGGGTGCTTCCTCGAACCTCGGCTCGAAGCGCAGCGCTGCGGCCATTTCGTATCGAACGAGGTCGATTCCCCGTCCTGCGTCCTCGGCAAGCTCGAACGCTCTCAAAACATTGATCACCGCCGGGTTGCGGGCGAAATGCGCCTCGCCGATGTTGTCGCTGGTCACGCCGCCCGCAAATCCTCCCGGCGAGACCACTACCAACTCCCGCGGCATCAGATGCACCTCGATGGCGGCGCCGGAAAGCTGATAGTCGCGATGGGCCACGGCATTGGCCAGCACCTCGCGCAGCGCATCAACGGGAAGGCGAGGCAGTTCGTGGCGAATAGTCCGAACCACCATGAGGTCGAAGCCGATCTCGTCGATTATCCACCCCACCGCGTCGCCCACCTGCTGACGGGGTGTGCCTGTGAATACTTCGCGCCGGTCATATTCGCGGCTGCCCTCGCCGTAGCGGAAAACCTCGATGCAGAACTTGCCGAATGCCGCCTGCACCTCTTCCACTAGATAGAGAGCACCGGCAAAGGTGAGTATGCCAGTTTGATCTCCCGCAACGGCGAGGCCCCGCTGGGACAGGGCCGAAGCCAACACGTCTGGTGAATGGCTGGGATCGATTCCCAGGGCTAGGCAGAGTTGGCCCAACAACTCCGGGGCAGCATCGTCAACCGACCAGGGCGACGGGCTGGCCTCAAAGGCCCCGGGGAGTCGCTCGTTGAGCAGCTGCCGCAGCTCTCGGCCCAACAGGGGCAGATTCTGCTTGCCCCGGCGAACCAATGCGCGCCCGTTCGAAGTCTGGGCAATGCCGTCATATCGCTGGCCTACAGCGACCACGGTGACCCTGTCCCGACCCACTTCCATACCGGATATCTGGACCAGTCCGGGCGATTCGATCTGGCCAACCATTTCCCAGAGGTTCTTTTCCAACCCCTCATTGAGCGGACAGCCGACTATGCGACTCCGATCGTCCACACCGAGGATGAGGATGCCCCCGTCGGCGTTTGAGAAAGCGACGATTGCCTCTTGGATGGGACGCCGCCCCGTTCCAGCCTTCCACTCGACGTGCTGCCCCTCGCCGGGAAACGCTTCTGTGAACTCCTCAGGAGTCAGACGAGTCGGTGGCTCGCGGCCAAACCAAGAAATGCGAGAAAACGCACCATTCGTCATCAGAACATCTTATATGGATTATTAAGGACGAGTAGTGCAATAATAGTGCGATTGTGGGAGATGCCATAAACCTGGCTGAGCAATCAACCGCTTTCTAAGCTCAACCCATGGCAGGTCCGATGGATGGTGTGAAGGCGGTCGAACTGGGGGTGTGGGTGGCTGGCCCCGCGGCGGGCGGGATATTGAGCGACTGGGGGGCCGACGTGATCAAGATCGAACCCCCCGCCGGCGATCCGTCTCGCACGTTTCAGCGGATGCTGGGCGGGGACATGCCCACCAATCCGGTGTTCGAACTGGACAACCGGTCGAAGCGGTCGGTGGTGGTCGATCTGACCAGCCACGAGGGCCGGGCCATTGCGGCGGAGATCATCGATGAGGCCGACGTGTTCCTTACCAACCTGCGGTTGAGCGCCCTCGATCGACTGGGGCTGGACTACGAGTCGCTGGCCGCCCGCAATCCCGCGCTGGTGTACTGCGCCATCACCGGCTACGGGCTCGAGGGGCCCGACGCCGACCGTCCGGCCTACGACATCGCCGCCTTCTGGGCCCGCTCGGGTATCGCCGCCCAGCTAACCCCGCCCGGCGGTGCCCTGCCCTTCCAGCGGGGCGGGATGGGCGACCACAACGTGGGCCTGGCCGGAGCGGCGGCCATCAGCGCGGCCCTGTTCCACCGAGAGCGCACCGGCGAGGGCCAGATGGTGTCCTCATCGCTGTTCCGGGAGGGCATGTACACCATCGGCTTTGACCTCAACATTCTGCTGATGTGGGGCCTGAATATGGCGGTGGGCACCCGGGAGGCCATGGGCAACCCGGCCATCAACAACTACACCGCGGGCGACGGCCGCCGCTTCTGGGTGGTGGGCCTGGAGGGCGACCGCCACTGGCCGCCACTGGCCCGGGCCGTGGGCCATCCGGAGTGGATCGACGACGAGCGGTTTGCCACCGCACGAGACCGGGCCGTCAACGCCGTGGAGCTGATCGCCGCGTTGGACGAGGCCTTCGCAAAGCGAACCCTGGAGGAGTGGGCCGAGATCTTCGCAATCGAGCCGGACATGTTCTGGGCTCCGGTAAACACCCTCAACGACGTGCTGGCCGATCCCCAGACCGGCCCGTCGGGAGCGCTGGTGGAGGTGCCCGATGGGGCCACCGGCACCACCATGCTGGCCACCCCGGTGGACTTCCACGGCACCCCGTGGGCCCCTCGCAGCTTGGCCCCCGAACTGGGTGAGCACACCGACGAAGTGCTGGCCGATATGGGCCGCAGCCCCGAGCAGATCGCCGAGCTGCGGGCCAGCGGCATTGTGGCCTAAGCCCTGCCGCCGGTGCGCCCATAGGATGTCGCCGTGACCAAGGCAGCAACCGATCGTCCTTTCGAGGGTCAGACGATAATCGTCACCGGAGCCAGCCGCGGCGTAGGCGCAGGCCTGGCCGTCCGCCTCGGCGAGCTGGGCGCGGGGGTGGCCTGTGTGGCCCGAGCCACCGACTCGGCCCGATTCAAACTGCCCGGCACGGTGGACGAAACCGCAGCAGCAGTTGACGAGGCTGGCGGCGACGGCTTGGCCGTGCCCTGCGACCTGTCTCGTCCCGAACAGATCGAGGCCATGGTGGAAACGGTGGTGAGCCACTTCGGGCAGATCGACGCCCTGGTGAACAACGCCGCGGTGACTTTCGTGGGCGACCTGGACATGGAGCTAAAGCGCTATGAGCTGACCATGGCCATCAACACCACCGCGCCGCTGCTGGCCACCCGGCTGTGCCGGCCCTATTTGGCCGAACGCAACGGGCGAATCATCAACGTCTCATCGGCGGCCGGCCTCGCCTACTACCCATCGCTAATGGCCTACGGCATGTCCAAGGCCGCCCTGGAACACCTGACCGTGTCCAGCGCGGCCATCCTGGCTGAGGACGGCATCGCGGTGAACTGCTTCCGCATCGATACCGCGGTGGCCAGCGAGGGCTTTGTGATGAACGCTCCCGACGCCGATCACTCCACTTGGGCCGACACCTCGGTTTCCGCTGAGGGCATCGTGTGGATGCTCCAACAGCCCACCTCCTACACCGGAAGACTGGAGAGCATGGTGGGCATTGCCCAGCGAGAGGGCATCATGGCGGAGATCGCCGACAAGACCAGCTCCAACGCTCCCTCGGCGAGCCAATGGAGCATCGACCAAGCCCGGGGCATTGTCTAAGGCTCAGGAGGTCCACTCCTTCTGCCGCATCTGCACCGCCATGTGCGGCATCACCGTCACCGTCGAGGGCGACCAGGTATTAAAGGTGAGAGGCGACGACGCCCACCCCATCTCCAAGGGCTACACCTGTCCGAAGGGCCGGGCACTCCCCGAGTGGCACCACCACCCGCACCGGCTCAACCAACCCCAGATAGGCGATCAGGCCGCGGGGTGGGACCAATGCCTCGACGACTTGGGCAGCCGCCTCGCTGACATCATCGACCAGAACGGTCCCGATGCGGTGGCCATGTATCTGGCCAGCGGCTCCGCGTACGACGCCAACGGCCGCCGGGCTGCCGAGCGGTTCCTGGGTGCCATCGGCTCCCTCCAGAAGTACACCGCCACCACCATCGACACTCCCATGCGCCCGCTGGTGGCCGAGTTCATGGGGGGCTGGTCGGGTATCACCCCCATGTGGGATCAAGAAGCGGCCCGAATGCTCCTGCTGGTAGGCACCAATCCCGTGGTGTCCCACGGACACGGCAACGGTCTGGCTGATCCCATCCGCCGACTTCGAGCCCAGCAAGAGCGGGGGCCGGTGTGGGTGGTCGACCCTCGTCGCACCGAGACCGCCCACCTCGCCGACCACCATCTGGCCCCCCGGCCCAGCACCGACTACCTGATCTTGGGCTGGCTGGTGCGTGAGCTGTTGGTGGATGGGGCTGACTGGGACTACTTGAACGAGCACTCGGTAGGGGTAGAAGACCTCACCGCCGCAGTGGCCCCCTTCACTCTGGACCGTGCGGCAGCCGGAACCGGGATAGACACCGCTGAACTGCTCGACCTCCTCGACGCGGTGCGAACCGCGGGCCGGTTGTCGGTGCTGTCGGGCACCGGGGTGTCCATGGGCCGCCACGCCAACATCACCGAGTGGCTGCTCTGGGCGCTGGCCGTGGTCACCGGCTCCTACGACCAGCCGGGAGGGATGTGGTTCAACCCCGGTTATCTGATGCAGCTCGACACGCGTGATTGGCAGCCCTCCGACGGCCAGCCCGAACCCGGACCGGCCAGCCGTCCCGAGCTCCCCCGCCGCTTCGGCGAGTATCCGTGCGCTGCCTTGGTAGACGAGATCGAGGCCGGCAACGTGCGGGCACTAGTGGTGGTGGGCGGCAACCCGCTGATCGCCTTCCCCGATCGAGACCGGACCCAGGCGGCATTCGAATCTCTCGACGTGCTGGCGGTGGCCGACGTGGTGGAAACCGACACCACCGCGCTGGCCACCCACCTGCTGCCTGTGGCTGGCCAACTGGAACGAGCCGACCTGCCCTGGATGTTGGATGCCTACCAGCCGGCCATCGCCACCCACTACACCCCGGCGGTGGTCCCTCCCGGCGCCGACCGCCGGCTCATGTGGCAGGTCTTCGCCGATCTGGGGCAGCGGCTAGGTGTCGGCGTGTTGCCCCGGGGGATCGACCCCGACACCGCCACCGACGAAGACCTCCTAAAACTGATCGCCGAGCGGGGCCGCAGCGATGCCGCCACTGTGCTGGCCGCCCGACGGGGCTTGGTGGGCGAATCCCGCCCGGTTCACGGCTGGGTGCTAGACCGGGTGCTGCCCGACGGCCGCTGGCGATTGGCCCCCGAGCCACTGGTGGAGCAATTGGCCGACCTTAAAGACCCGGCGCCGGTGGTGCTGCTGCCCCGCCGCCAGATGCGGACCATGAACGGGCAGCTCCGCGACCTGGGCGACGTGGGCCCCGAGGTGTTGATCCATCCCGACCACGGCATCGCCGACGGCCAGCCGGTACGGGTGCAAAGCGCCCACGGCGATCTGGTGGGCACCGCCCGCACCAGCGAAGAGATCGCACCCGGGGCAGTGTCCATCCCCCACGGCTGGGCCGACCCCAACGTCTGCACCCTCACCACCGCCGAGGTAGACGTCGACCCACTCACCGGCATGGTCTGGCAGTCGGGCTTGCCGGTGCAGCTCAGCCCGGCGTGATCCCTTGAAAGCGCCCAGTATCTTACTTGGCGTGCAGACTGTGGTTTCGTCAAAGGGCCAGATCGTCTTGCCAGCTGAATTGCGCCAGCAAGACGGCATACAGCCTGGTCAGACCTTCAAGGTTGAGAGGGTTGCACAGGGCGAATACCGCTTGGTGGCCGCTGATCCGCCAAGAAATCAAGGTCTGGTGGACAAGTTGCTGGACTGCCCAGCCCAGGGCTGGTTTATGCCCAACAAAGACAGCTTCATTGCCGCAACTGCCCTCGCTCATGCAATTCCCCTCGCCACCCTCAACCGCCGCGACTTTGAGCCCTGCGGGATCGACTTGATCGATCCACGCCTCGACTGACCTCGCCACACAGATGCCAACCGGCACCCGGCTCGCGACGACCCCCGGGAACCCTGAAGGGGAAGCTACCCGCTATTGGTCGGTTGCCGCAGACACCTGGGGATCGAGCCTCGGCGACCCCATAAGTTCGCCTCCCAGCGCAACCGCCCCAGCCATTGCCACCACCATGATGATCGACGAGCCAGTGAATAACGCCTCAGGACCCAAAACGTCATAAGCCCATCCGGCGGCAAACGCGGCCGACCCCGAGACAACTAAGCCGATAGCTCCATACACCCCCTGGGCCGCGGCAGCATGCTCGGTGGGCGCCGACATGGCCACCGCTAGTTGCCCTGCGGGCATGGTGAAGGCATCGAACATGGCGTGAGCCGCTGACACCGCGATAAGCACCCACACGAACTCCACATAGCCGTAGACCATCATGCAGGCAACCGCCCCCATGATGGTGAATGCCATAACCCGAATGGGACCCCGCCGCTGGGCATACTTGCCGCCAAAGGGCGCCAACGGGATCATCGGCAGGGCGAACAAGCTGATCGATAGAGCAATGAGAATCGTGCTGGCACCCAAGTCGTCGAGCAGCACCGCCCATGAGGCTTCAAACACGCCGATGGTGGTGTAGAAGGCGATGCCGGCCAGGATCCCGGCCCAAACCGATTGGCTGGTCAGTATTCGCCACATTGGAATCTGAACCCGGTTCTCGTCTCCTGCCGACAAATCCAGGCCCAAGGTCCACACGTAGACCACCACAAAAAGAGCCGCTAGGAATAGGAAGGGGGCTCGCAGGTTTATGAGCTCCGCAAACGCCGCCGCTGCCACCGGACCGAGCACAAAGCCGCTGACATCAAATGCCCCCATAGCACCGAGGTTGCCGCCCATATTGGACGGATCACGGGTGATAAGAATGCGGCGAATGGCAGGAGCTACCGCTCCAGTTCCGGCACCAAGGAAGAACCGGGCCGCCATGAACTGCCAGGCCTGATCGGCCGCGGCCATGCTCAGCATGGAAATGATGGCCACGACCATCCCGATGTGAATCAGAGATCGGACGTGACCCCGATCGGCTAGCCAGGCCAGCCCGACTTGAGCCATGAACCCGGCAAAGAACCCCACCCCGGCAATGAACCCCAACTCGGTCTCACTGAACCCGAATTTCTCCCGGAACTCGGCCAACAGGGTGAACACCGAGCCGTAGCCCATGGACAGCGCGCCGGTGACCACGAAATACGGCATGAACTGGCGCGCCGCGCCCAGGGTGGTGCTCACAGCCATCGGGGAACCCTACTCCCCGCCGGAGGCGATTGACTCAGCGCTCTTCTCGGCGATAGGCGATGCCCAAGGCTGCGGGCGCCACCGAGGGGCGGTGGCGAGCGCGCCAGCTGATGATGATCAATACCACCACGGTGAGCACGAAGGGAAGAATGCCCAGCAGCGCCGGCGAAATGCTGTTCAGCTCCACTCCCAGTATTTCGATGTCGAAAGTCTGCAACCGGGGTTGCAAGGCCAGCGTGAACCCGAACAGCAGTGCCCCCAGAGCCAGCCGCCCCGGCCGCCACGCCCCGAAGATCACCAAGGCCACCGCGATCCATCCCCGACCGGCCACCATGCCCTCGGTCCAACCCGGGGCCATATAGAGCGACAGGAACGATCCGGCCGCCCCCGCGAACGCTCCGCCGACCATGACCGCCCCCGACCGCAGCGCCATCACCGAATGGCCCACCGCATCGGTAGTGGGCGCCGACTCACCCACCGCCCGCAGGGCAAGCCCGAGCCGGGTGCGGGCCAGCACGAACCAAACCGCCAACCCCAGCAACACGGCCAGATATACCACGGGGGGCTGGTTGAAGAAGATGTCGCCGAACCAGCGGATGTCGGCCAGCCCGGCAATGCCCAGATCGGTGAACAACGTCTCGGGACGCTCTCCCACTACGTTTCGACCCACATACGCGGCCAAGCCCAAACCACCGATGGTGAGAGCCAAACCCGATACCACTTGATCGGCGCCCAGCACCACGCTCACCAGGGCGTGGAATCCGCCCACCAGAGCGCCGACTGCGGCGGCGACAAAGAACGCCGCCCACGGGCTGCCGGTTTCCAAACCGACCATGAACCCGCTCACCGCGCCCATAGCCATCATGCCCTCGACCCCGAGGTTGAGCACGCCGGCCCGCTCCGCGATCAACTCGCCCAGCGCCGCCAAGAACACCAGCGTGGCGAACTGCACAGTGGCCACAAACAACCCGACCAGGGCCGCCTCAGACATCAGGCGCCGTCCGTGGCCAAGGCGTCGCCGCCAGCCTCGGCCTTGTCATCGTCTGATGATGCCTGTCCCGTCGGCCCTGTCCAGCGGATTCGATAGTTGAAGAAGACTGCGGCCACCAGTGCCCCGAACAGGATCATGGCCTGCAAGATGTCGGAGATGGCCGAGCTCACTCCTAGGGTCTGGATGCTCTGCCCGCCCACTTGCACGGCTCCGAACACAAATGCCACCACCGCCACCCCCGAGGGGCGCATGAGGGCCAGTGCGGCCACGATGATTCCGGCGAAGCCGTAGCCGTTGGACAACCCTGATTCCAGCCGGGTGGCCGAGCCGGTGAGCTGCACCGCCCCGGCCAATCCAGCGATGCCGCCCGACAGCAGCAGCGCAGTCAGCACCTTGCGGCGCAAGGAGATCCCGGCATAGCGGGCCGTGTTGGGCGAAGATCCGGCCAAGCGCAGCTCATAGCCCCACGCGGTGCGGGAAACCGCCAGCGAGAACACCAGCAGCAATCCCAATGCGATGAGCGTTCCGATATGGGCCCGGCCGAACAACCCCGGAAGCGACGCCTGCTCTGGCACCGGCTCGATCACTGCGAACCCGGAGGCCTCGGGATCTTTCCACGGACCGGTTTCCAGCCACTCCACCACCCGGATGGCCACATAAACCAGCATCAGCGTGGTGATTATCTCGCTCACCCCCAAATGCGAGCGGGCCAACGCCGGACCGAGCATCAGCACCATGCCTCCGGCAACGCCGCACACCACCATCAACCCGATCAGTAATGGGCCGGGCAGTCCGTCAGCCCCCATGGCCACGCCCGCGGCGATGGTGGCACCGGCCATCATCTGGCCTTCGGCTCCGATATTCCACAGGCCCATCGAACCGGCCATCGCTACTGCCAGACCGGTCAGGGCCAGTGGCGTAGCCCTCTCCAAGGTCCGCGCCAGCGAATCGGTGCCCATGAACGCGGCGTCAAACATGCGCTCGTACACCTCGGCCGGATTGTGGCCAGATGTCCACAGCAGAATCAGTCCCAGCAACAATGCCGCGGCAATGCCGACCACAAAGGCCACTGCCTGGGTTGCAGGCACCACCCGGTCGCGTCGAACCAAGACCGGTCGCATCATGTCGGCGGATTCCCAGCCATAGCCGAACCCAAGATCGTCCGCGGAGTGACGTCTGGGGGGTATTCGCCCACCACTCGGCCCTCGTACATCACCAACAGAACGTCGGACAGAGCCTGCAACTCGTCGAGGTCCTCTGAGATCAACAACACTCCCACCCCGTTCGCCCGCTGCTCCACCAAGTGGCTCTGGATGGCGGCCACCCCCTGCACATCCAAACCGCGAGTGGGCTGGGCCGCAATCAGGACCGCGGGCTGCTCGGCAAGCTCGCGGCCGAGCAGCAGCCGCTGGAGATTCCCGCCCGAGAGTCCGGCTATCGGATCATTCAGCCGGCCTACCCGCACTCCGAACCGCTCCACCAAGGCTTGACAGAACTTCACGCATCGGTCCATTACCAGCATGAGTCCCCGCCGCTGGGACTTGTACGACCGAACCACCGAGTTGTCCACCACCGACATCTTGGGCGCCAACCCCACTCCGAGACGGTCTTCGGGCACATAGGCCAGCCCCAAGCGATAGCGGTCTCCGGGCGACGCCCGGGTGACGTCTTGCTCATTGAGCGCAACCCGGCCCTCCGTGGGCCGACGCAATCCGGTGATGACCTCGGCCAGCTCCTTCTGGCCATTGCCCGACACCCCGACGATGCCCACAATCTCACCAGAGTGAACGGTCATGTTGATGTCGGCCAGCGCTGGCAGCCCGCGGTCGTTGAGGGCGCTGACGTTCTGCAAGGACAGAACCTCGGGGCCTCTGTCCCGGGGGGGAGGGCGATCCACATATCCGCCCCCAGATGTGCCCACCATCATCTCGGCCAATTCGGTCAAGTCGACATCTTGCAGGTTGTCGACGGTGGCCGCGGTCGTGCCCTGGCGCAATACGGTGGCCTCATCGCAGAAGGCCACCACCTGATCGAGCTTGTGGCTGATGTAGATGACCGAGCGGCCCTCCTCGGCCATGGCCCGAAGGGTGGCCCCCAGCTCAGCCGCCTCGCCAGGGGTCAACACCGCGGTGGGCTCGTCCATCACCAGCACCGAGGCGTTCCGCCATAACGACTTGAGGATCTCCACCCGCTGGCGCTCTCCCATGGAGAGCTGCCACACCGGTCGGGTGGGATCGGCAGCCATGCCGTAGGCCGACGACAGCTCGGACACCCGATCCTCGATCTCATTGGTCCGAAGCAGGCCTGGGGCAGAGCCAAGCACGATGTTCTCAGCCACGGTCAGGTTGGGGACGAGCCGGAACTCTTGGTAGACCATGCCCACCCCGGCAGCAATGGCATCGGCCGGCGATTGGAAGAAGCGCTGCTGTCCGTTCACCCACACCTCGCCGGCGTCAGGCCGGTACACCCCGGCCAGCACGTTGACCATGGTGGTCTTGCCCGCGCCGTTCTCACCCAATAGAGCGTGAATGGTGCCGGGGCGAACCCGCAGGTCGGCCCCGGCACAGGCGATCACTCCGGGGAATTGCTTCTCAATTCCCCGGAGCCAGACCGCGTGGTCGGCACCAGAAGATGCCACAGTTGAAACCGGGTTGCGCCCGGCTTAGATCACGGTGAGGCGTTGCCGACGACACCTTCGACGAAGTAGCCCATGCCCAGCATGGCGCCATCGTCGAGCGTCTCGCCCGCGGCCACCACCACGTTGCCGTCCTGGTCCCGGATCTCCCCGGTGAACACGTCCCAGTCACCTGATTCAATTTGCTGCCATACACCGATGATTTCGTCTATCACCTCGACAGGGACGTCGGGGGCTGGATCGGCCAGAGTGACTATCCCGTCGCCCATGCCACCCCAGTAGGCGCCAGGGGTGTAGGTGCCCGTAGCTACCGCTTCGATGATCCGGGCGTAGTAAGGGCCCCAGTCCCATATCGGCGCAGTGATAAACGCATCGGGAGCGAAGGCGCTCATATCGGAGTTGTAGGACACCCAGCGGGCCCCGGCCTCCTGAGCGGCGATACCGGGTGCGGTGGAGTCCTGGTGCATGGCGATCACGTCGGCCCCGGCCTCCAACAGCGCGGTGGCGGCATCGCCCTCAATGGCCGGATCGAACCAGGTAAAGGTCCAGTTGACGTGAACCTCCACATCGGGGTTGGTGCGCTGCGCCCCCAGGGTGAAGGCGTTGATGCCGCGCAGCACCTCGGGAATCGGGAAGGCGGCCACATAGCCGATCTGGTCTGTCTCGGTCATCGCCCCCGCGGCCATGCCCGACAGATAGCGGGGCTGGTACATGCGCCCGAAGTAGTTGCCGAAATTGGTGTCGTTCATCTTGTACCCGCTGGCGTGCTCGAACACCACGTTGGGGTATTCGCCCGCCAACTCCTCCATCGGGTCCATGTAGCCGAAGGAGGTGGCGAAGATGACGTCGGCCCCCTCGTTCTCGATGAAGTCCACCACCACGGCGCGGAAGTCCTCAGGAACCTCTGGGATGTTCTCCACGAACAGGGTGGTGGCCCCGGTTTGCGCCTCGGCGTAGCGACGACCCTGATCGTGGGCCCATGTCCAGCCTGCGTCTCCCACAGGCCCCACAAAGACGAAGGCAGCGACAACCTCGTCGTCCATGGGCTCGTCGTCCATCGGCTCTTCCGCCATGGGCTCGTCGTCCATCGGCTCATCGTCCATGGGCTCTTCCGCCGACGCGGGCGCCTGCGTGGGAGCTGGCTGTGGTGCCGCATCATCGTCGTCGTTGCCGCACCCCACAGCAACCAACGTGATCGTCGCCACCACTACCAGCAGCTTCAGCAAAAACTTCTTGGCCATGTTTCCCTCCTTGGAACGGCTCTACTAGCCAACCCAAAGAGAGTAGCCTGTAACGCTCAGGCGGTCGCGAGAAACTTGACTGCCGCTTTGTGACGATTTCGAATCAGCAGGTTTGCCGGTGACCACATTCGACAGCATCCCCGAGGGCTTCGGCCTCGAAACCGAGGTAATCAACACCACTGCACGCGACCGTGCGGTAGAGCGATGCCGCGAGGTGGGCATTCGCTTGCCGACCTTCGCCGAGCTGGCCGATCCGCCCGCGGGCGATGCTGCCTGGGCGGGAGTTGACCCCGATGCCGCCGATGCCGCCAATTTGTGGCGGGTGAACTGGTTCAACGACGCCTCCCGGGCAGGCCGGGCCGCGGTGCCCGAGCACGTGGTGATCCCGCCTGCGCTGTCGGGGGTGGAGTCGCCCATCGTCATGCTGCTGGGCAACCGGTTTCCCATGATCGGCGCCCACAAGGTGCTGGCCGCCTATAGCTGTCTGGCCCCAAGGCTGGTGACCGGGCAGTTCGACCCCGCCGAGAACCGGGCGGTGTGGCCGTCCACCGGCAACTACGCCCGAGGGGGCATTGCCATCTCCAAGATCATGGGCTGTCGAGGGGTGGCTGTGCTGCCCGAGGGCATGTCGGCTGAGCGCTTCGAGTGGCTGGACCGGTGGACCTCCGACCCCTCCGATGTGATCCGCACTCCGGGCTCGGAGAGCAACGTGAAGGAGATCTACGACGCCTGTGCCGCCCTGGCCCAAGACGAGGCCAACGTGATCCTCAACCAATTCTGCGAGTACGGCAACCACCTGGGCCACGTGACCGCCACCGCCGCGGCGGTGGAGCGGGTGTTCGAGCACTACACCGCGGGGCACTCCTCGGCCCGGCTGGCCGGGTTCGTGGCCGCCTCGGGCTCGGCTGGAACGCTGGGAGCGGGCGATCCCCTCAAGGAACGCCACGGATCGGCCACCGCGGTGGTGGAGGCGCTGGAGTGCCCCACGCTGCTGTACAACGGCTACGGCGAGCACAACATCCAGGGCATCGGCGACAAGCACGTCCCGCTGATCCACAACGTGACCAACACCGATGTGGTGGTGGCGGTGTCGGATCAGGCCACCGACGAGCTGGGGGTGCTGTTCTCGTCGCCTGAGGGTCGGGCGCTGCTGGCCCAGCGGGGGGTGGGCGACGACGTGATCGCCCATCTGGACAACCTGGGGCTTTCGTCCATCTGCAACATGCTGGCCTCGGCCAAGATGGCCGCTGCTTTGGACTGCGGCCCCGACGATGTGATCGTGACCGTGGCCACCGACGGGGCGGCTCTCTATGGCTCGGAGCGGGCCAAGACCATCGAGACTGCCTTCAAGGGCAGCTTCGGAGCGGCAGAGGCCGACGTGGTGGCCGGTCGATGGCTCAATGGCGTGGACACCGACCATCTGCTGAAGCTCAGCGACCGAGATCGTGATCGGGTCTTCAACCTTGGGTACTTCACCTGGGTGGAGCAGCAGGGCGTCGACCTCGCCCACTTCGACGCCCGTCGGGATCAGTCGTTCTGGGTGGCGTTGCGGGATTTGGTGCCAGTTTGGGACGAGCTGATCGCCGACTTCAACGCCCGTACTGGAGTTTGATGCTCTCTCCCCCTTCCGGTCGGGCCGTGGCAGGGTCCGGGCTGGGGGGACTCCGATGACCCCACCGCCGCTGATCTGCTCTTGCGGTGCTGTCGCCACGGGCGGCTCGTGGGCGTGTGAAAGGAGGGGGGGTGACGACCAGGACCACGTACTGGCGCTGCCGGTGCCGGAGTGGTCGGTAGACCCCTCGAGCCAGCAACCGTTCGTGCGCTACCGGCGGATGCTGCGGTCGTGGGCTGAGGCCGAGGACGATACCTGGTTTGTGGATCGGGTGGGCCAGCTTGATGCCGCGGTGGAGGGGGTAGATGGCCACGGGTTCGAGGTCACTCCGTGCTCAAGCGCTCTCATCAGCGACAGGAGCGTGACCATAAAAGACGAGACCGACAATGTGTCGGGGTCGCACAAGGCCCGTCATACCTTCGGATTGATGCTGCATTTGCTGGTGCGGGAGCGTCGGGGCGGGGGTGCTGCTGAACGGCCTCCGCTGGCAATTGCCTCTTGCGGCAATGCCGCGGTGGCGGCTGCGGTGGTGGCCGCTGCCGAGCAGTGGCCGATCACCGTGTATGTGCCCGTTGTTGCGGAAGAAGCGGTGGTTGACCGTTTGCGGGAATTGGGCGCGACGGTGGAGTTCTGTCCTCGGGTTGACGGTGAAGAGGGCGATCCCTCCTATCACCGTTTTCGGGAGGCGGTCGGTGCTGGTGCGGTTCCCTTCGGCTGTCAGGGACCGGACAACGGTTACACCATCGACGGGGGCCGCACCCTAGGGTACGAGTTGGCCGAACAGGCCCCGGACATCGACCGGGTGTACGTCCAAGTAGGCGGGGGGGCGCTGGCCGCGTCGGTGGCCCAAGGGTTGGCCATCGGTGGATCGTCAGCGGCGCTGATTGCGGTGCAGACCGAGGGGTGCGCTCCGCTGGCCCGGGCGTGGGAGAGAACGACCGAACTAGGTGGGCTGGATGAGGCTCGTCGCCAGCGCGCCGCCGTCATGTGGCCGTGGACGCCGACCCCGGCCTCGGCCGCCACCGGCATCCTCGACGACGAGACCTACGACTGGGCCGCGGTCACCGAAGCCATGGTGGCCACCGGCGGCCACCCGGCGGTGGTGCCCGAGCCGGTGGTGACCGAAGCCTGCGAGGTCGGCCGCTCGGCCACCGGCATCAATGTGAGTCCCACTGGTTCGGCTGGCTTGGCTGGGCTGCTGTGCGATGACCCACCCACTAACTCTTCCCCGGCGGTGCTCTTCACCGGGGCGCAGCGATGACCTCCCGCACGGTGCTTCGGGGCGCCCGCTGGCCCGGCGACATCGCCATCGCCGACGGGGTCATCGCCAAAGTGGGCGTTGTCGAGCCCCAGACCGACGACGTGGTGGTGGATGTGGACGGCGACATCGTCACCGCCGGGCTGGCCAACACCCACCATCACCTATATCAGTGGATGACCCGGGGTCGGGCGGTGGGCTGCGACCTGTTCGGCTGGCTGGTGGAGCTGTATCCGGTGTGGGGGCGACTGTCGGTGGACGACGTGGCCGCCGCGGCGCTGGTCGGTTTGGGCGAGCTGGCCGCCACCGGATGCACCTCGGCGTCCGACCACCACTACCTGGTTCCCCACGGCGACGACGCCGTGTTCGACGCCATCGTCGAGGCCGCCGCCGCGGTGGGCATCCGCCTCCATCTCAGCCGGGGGTCGATGGACTTGGGCGAGTCTCAGGGCGGGCTTCCTCCCGACCATGTGGTGGAAGACCTCGACTCCATCATGGCCTCCACCGAGCGGATCATCGCCCAACACCACGACGGCGACATGGTCCATGTGGTGGTGGCGCCATGCAGCCCGTTCTCAGTCAGCTCTGATCTGATGGAGGCGTCAGCCGCTGTGGCCCGACAGCACGGCCTGCGGCTCCACACCCACCTGTGCGAGACCATCGACGAGCAGGAGCACTGCCTGGAGCGGTTCGGCCGCCGGCCGGTAGAGCAGCTCGACGACTGGGGCTGGGTGGGCGACGACGTGTGGCTGGCCCACGGCATCTGGATCAACGACGAGGAGATCGTGAGGCTGGGCTCAGCCGGAGTGGGGGTGGCCCACTGTCCGTCGTCAAACGCCCGGCTGGCCGCGGGCACCTGCCGGGTAACCGACCTGGAAGCCGCCGGCGTCCCGGTGGGCCTCGGCGTGGACGGGGTGGCATCCAACGAGGTGGGCGGCCTGTTTCCCGAACTGCGCCAATCGCTGTACGCCGCTCGGCTGCGGGCCATGGACGCCGGTGCCTTCATGCCCGCCGACGCCCTCCGGCTGGGCACCACCGGCGGGGCCAAGTGTCTCGGCGTGGCCGACCGGTTGGGAAGCCTCGAGATGGGAATGGCCGCCGATCTAGCCGTGTGGCCCGGCGACGACATCGCCGACGTGGTCGATCCCCTGGCTGGGCTGGTGCTCGGCCCCGACCGCCGAGTCCGCCACCTCTACGTCGGTGGCAACCCCGTGGTACAAGACGGCGAGCTCCTGGGCTGCGACCTCACCGCCGCCCATGCCGACCTCGCCCACCGAGCCCGACGCCTCTGGGACTAGCCGAATCCATATTCTCTCCGCTAGAGAACATTTTGCAGTATGGATTGAGTGTTTTTTGCTGTATGGGTGGGGCATACTCCTCGGCCCGTAGCGGTTACTCCAATATTGCCTCGACTGCGTCGAGCACCCGCTGCCAGCGTTCCTGTGGCGTCCCGGTGAGGCGGTTCACTCGAGCTTTGAGCCTGGAGATAGTGAACCCACCGGGTTCGCCATTCAGGGTCCGCAGCGCCTTCTGCCAGTTCCTCAAGGCACGCTCGTTGCCAGTCACATCGCGGTGGCGCACGATCATGTCCTCAACCAGCTTCACCACCGCCGGGTCGGCCACCGCCGGGTCGGCCACCGCCGGGTCGGCCTCCGCCGCCGCCGATGATCCTGCGGATTGTCCGGCCCTCGGCGGATCACCGTCGTCGTCCGCTGCGGATTGTCCGGCCCTCGGCTCCCCACTGCTTCCACTATCCCCACTGCTTCCACTATCCCCACTGCTTCCACTATCCCCACTGCTTCCGCTATCCACGATGGTGAAGGCCGCTGTGCCCGAGGATTCAGCACCGCCGCCGAGACCCGTCGTCATGAGGGCGCCAAAGCCCACCGTCACCGTTTCGCCCGCGCCCTCGTTTACCGAATCCACGGTGGCAGCAAGATTTACTGTCGCCGATGGCGCCGACGGACCGGTGAAGGTAACGGTTGGAACGCCGGGACCCGCGAGATTGGTGTAACTCACCCCCTGCGGGGACAGGCTCGGGGCCGAGAGCGTGTAGTCACCCCCAAAGGCTGCCGCGCCGCCGAAAGCAAGCGGTATCTCCAGCACCTCGCCAGCGACCAGCGCGCGGCCGAGCGTTACTGTCAGGGCTCTGTCGCCCGAGCCCTCGGCTAGGTCGCCCGCCGGTGCCGAGAGCGTCACCGCGGTGGGATCGTCGTCGATGAACTCCCAAGTGGCGCTGGTACTTGGACCTGTGGTGTAGCCATCTCCCGCCTGGAGGGTCACCGTCAGTGAGCCGTTGGGCTCGTCGATCTTGTCATTCACCGTTGCAAAAACCGAAAGAAAACTCCTGACCCCCTTGAAATCCCGTTCCAAGATACCGCTGTTGGTCGCCTCGAAGGACGTGCGGAAGCTCTCAGGGAAACGGGGATCCAAGTACAGGAACTCGCCCGTCTGCGTCACCTGATACGTGAACGGCAGGGCTGTCCCTACGAGTTCTGAGATATTCGCCCCAAAATGAAAGCTCTCGCCCTCCGATATCCTGCCGCTTTTCATGGGCGGGTGTGCAGATATATTGGGCAGCGTCTGCGCCTGAACCCCGACGGCAAGTCCCGCGACCAGTGACAGGCAAAGCAGCAGCGCTAGCAGGGCGCGTAGCTTGCCGTTCTCTCCAATTATGATTTTGTCGTCCATGTTCGGAAGCATATACCCACGAGTGAGCTCACCCCGACTGCGCAATAAAGACGCAGTTTGGGTCGGCTACAGGCAGACCATCCCAAGAAAAGCCCAGAATGAGGACGAACTGCTCGGCATCCGCTGGCGATTGCTCGACTAGCGATTCTCGGCCAGGGTGAGAGCGCCGAGGATGGCGTTGCGCATGTCTCGGGGGTCGATCACGTCGTCGCTGCCGAGGCGATTGGCTAGGCGGTAGGGGCCGGAGCGCTGGTCGTGCTCCACTTGGGCCTGGGTCTCGGGGTCGAGCTTGGCTGAGCGGCCGCCGGGCTCGGCGGGCATGGCGGCCATGTTCACGCTGGGCAAGGAGAACGACTGGGTCTGATTGTCGAACGGGTTCTGGGCCATCACCACTGAGCCGAAGCCGAATGCCTTGCGCATGGTGATCTCGATCTTGGGGTTGGCGAGGCGGCGCTCGGCTCTGTACATCTTGCCGCCCCACTTCAAGATGCCCTCCTGCTCGGCCTTGGTGCCAGCCATCACCCCGGGGTTGTCGGCCAAAAACACCACCGGGTGGTCGTAGTTGCCGATCACCTCCAAGAAGTCGGTGGCCTTGATGGCGGCGGCGGCGTCCACCGAGCCGGCCAGATAGGCGGGGTTGTTGGCCACGATGGCGCTGGGCCGGCCTCCGAAGCGGGCCAAACCGACGACGATGGCCGGGCCGTAGGCGGGCTGGATCTCGAAGAAGCTGCCGTCGTCCACGATCAGATCGATCACCTGGTGCATGTTGTAAGGCCGGCGGTCGTTGGGGGGGATCACGTCCAGCAGCTCATCCACCGTTCGAGGCTCGGTGTCGGGCCCGCTGCTGAGAGGCGAGGGCTGGCCGGCCCGTGACGGGAAGTACGACAGGTAGAGCCGGGCCATGTCGATGGCCGCCTCATCGTCGGGGGCCTCGTTGTGGGCCGAACCGGCGATGCGGATGCACACGTCGGCGCCGCCCAGCTCCTCTTTGGTCACGTCCTCGCCGGTGGCCGCCTTCACCAGCGGCGGCCCCCCGGTGAACATGGAGGCGTACGACGTCATGATCACGAAGTCGCTCAGGGGGGCGGCCAGCGCGCCGTGGCCGGCCGAGGCCCCCATCACCAAGCACACCATGGGAACCTGCCCGTTCAGATCGGCGTAGGCCTGGAGGTCGCCGGGTGCCCGGCTGCCCCCGGTGTCGGTGAGTCGGTGGCCGGCCCCCTCCAGCATGGTGACCAGCGGCAGGCCCTCTTGGGCGGCCAGCTCGGCCACCCGGTAGCGCTTGGCGGTGTTGCCCGGGCCGATCGATCCGCCCAGCACGGTGAAGTCCTCGGCGCCGGCCAGCACCGTTCGGGCGTCGATCCGGCCGTAGCCTGCCACAAACCCGTCGGAGGGGATGTCCTCCATGGTGCCCACCAGCGAGCCGATCTCCCGGAATGTTCCGGGATCGAACAGCCGGTTTATGCGCTGGCGCACGTCCAGCTTGCCCCGGGAGTGCATGTACTTCTCCACCCGCTCGGGGCCGCCCATGGCGGCGCCCTCAGTGCGCCGACGGTCCAGCTCCTCCAACCACGGCTTCCACTCCTCGCGGTTACTCACGCACCAACTCTTTCACCCGAGGTAGCTGGCACTGTGATCGCGCTCGAAGCGGTTCCTCATGCCGGGCCGAAGACGTCGATCATGGCCCGCACGTCGGGACCCAGGGGGTAGAGGATGGGGCAGGTGGCCCCGTTGGCCACGTACTCGTCCACCTTGGCCCGGCACTCCTCGGCGGTGCCGGCCGCGCACAGCATCTGCACGATCTCGTCGGGAACCAGCTTGGAGGCCGCCTCCACCTGCTCCAGGGTGGCGGGCCAGGTGAGCACGGCGTTGACCTGATCCAGCAGCGAGTCGGGCACGCCGGAGGCGGCCATGATGTGGGGCTGCTGGCCCAGGTACTGGGTCACCAGCAGACGGGCGGCGTCCAGCGCCTCGGCCCGGTCTTCGGCCAGCGAGCACACCACGAGTTGCGGGCGGTCGAGGTCGTCCACCGTTCGCCCCGCCCGGGCCGCGCCCTCGGCTAGGGCGTCCATGGCCCGGCGGTTGTAGTCGGGCGACACCAGGTAGTTGAGCACCACGCCATCGGCGATCTCGCCAGTCAAAGCCATCATCTTCATGCCGGTGGCCCCGATGTAGATGGGCACGTCCTTGGGACGGCGAGGCTGATGCACGTAGTCGAGCTCCACGTCTTCGAGATGCACGTAGTCGCCGTCGAAGGTCACGTTCTCGTCGGCCAACAGCGCCCGCACCACGGTGACCACCTCGCGCATGGCCCCCAGCGGGCGGCGGCGGTCCACCCCCACCTTGCTGGCCAGCGGGTCCCACCACGCCCCAAGCCCGCACAGGATGCGGCCCGGGGCCAGGTCATCGAGGGTGGAGAACGTGGCGGCCAGCCGGGCCGGGTTGCGGGTCCACATGTCGAGCACCCCGCTGCCCACCTTGATGGTGTCGGTGGAGGCGGCGAAGGCGGCCATGGGCACCGTGGCCTCCCGCACCAGCCGGGAGTCGGCTTGCCAGACAGCGTCAAAGCCTTTCTGCTCGGCGTAGCGCACGTACTCGATGGCCTCGGCCACCGAGTGGGCGTCTTGCAGGTAGAGGGCTACCGGGTATGAGGTCATGGGTCGATCTCCTCCAATTGGGCGAACAGTCGGTTGGCGGCTTCGGCGGCTTTGGCCCGGATCTCGTCGGGGTCCACCCGGGTGGCCACCCCGTCGGCCAGCAGCGTCTCCCCGTCGACCATCACGTCGACGGCCCGCACGCCGGGGGTGAAGGCCAGCCGCCACGGGTCGATCGGGTCATACGACCAGCGGACGATATCGGAGCGGGCCTCGGGGAACAGTTCCCAGCCTTGGGCCAGCCATTCCCAGGCCGAGTCGGGGGTGGCGGTCACGTCGTCCTCCCGGTGGCGGACGTAGGCCACCCGGAACTCCTCGAGCATGTCGGCCCCGATGCCGTCGGTGCCCAGCGCCACCGGGTTGGCGAACCGGGTGGGGCGGGCGTAGCCCACCGCGTTGTTCATGTTGGACCGGGGGTTGTGTACCAGGGTGCCGGCCAGCTTGTGGTCGTCGGGCAGATGCACCCCGTGGATCAGCAGCCACTCGTCGGTGCTCCACCGTTCCAGCCGCTCGGCAGCGGGGGCGTCCACCGGGCCTTCGGCCACATGGATGTGGACCCCGGTGCCCAAGTCGGCGGCCAAACCGGCGGCCGCTTCCAGCGTGTCGTCGGAGCAGGTGAAGGCGGCGTGGACCCCGACCATGCCTCGGCCCCCAGCCCGCAGGAACCGCTCGTTCTCGGCCAATCCCCGTTGAGCGCCCTCGGTGCCGTGGCGGTCGGTCACCCCGTAGGCGCAGCTGATCCGCACCCCCACCTCGGCGCAGGCATCGGCGATCACCTGAAGCGAGCCCTCGATGGCGTTGGGCGACTCGTGGTGGTCGACGATGGCGGTGCAGCCCGCCTCCAAGGCCTCAAGCGCCCCTAGCTTGGCCGACCACTCGATGGTGTCGAGGTCGAGCGCCCGGTCGAGGCGCCACCAGATCAGCTTGAGGATGTCGGTGAACCCGGTGGGAACCCCGGGTGGGGCGGGCATCCCCCGGGCCAGGGCGGAATACAGGTGATGGTGGGCGCAGACCAGCCCGGGGGTGGTGCTGGAGTGGTGGCCAGTGTCCATATTAAGAGTGAAGAATAAGCCGCTCGGCCCCGACGGTCTCGCTCACTCCCCCATGGGAAGGCTGCTGTGCCATGTTCCGCTGTGGGCCCGCAGCGCGGCGGCCACCGCTCCGGCGGTGGGCACCAGGCCGATCTCCCCCACGCCCTTGATGCCGTAGGGGGCACCGGGCTGGGGCGACTCCACCAGGATCACGTCCACCGGGGGCATGTCCTTGGGCCGCAGGATTCCCAGCGACTTGAGGGTCATGTTGGTGGGCCAGCCGTTCTCGTCGGCGGGGAAGTCCTCGGTGAGGGCGTAGCCCAGGCCCATGTGGACCGCCCCCTCGATCTGGCCCTCGCACAGCAGCGGGTTGACCGCCTTGCCCACGTCGTGGGCGGCCACCACCTTCTCCACGGCGCCCTCGTCGTTTAGCACCACCATCTGGGCGGCGTAGCCGAAGGTGGAGTGGATGATGGGGTTCTCCACGCCATCCGACAGCTTGTTGGTCCAGTCCACCCGGTACTCGCCGAAGTAGTCCACGCCGGGCTGGCACCCGTCGGCCAGGGCGGCCTGGCAGGCATCGGCCACCGACCCGGCGCCCATCAGGGTGCCTCGGCTGCCGGTGGTCTGGCCCGCGCCCAGCTCATACGTGGTGTCCACCACCACCCGCACCCGATCGGCGCTCACTCCCAGCTCGGTCACCGCCACCTGCTGGGCCACGGTGTGGATCCCCTGGCCCATCTCGGTCCAGCAGTGGCGCACCTCCACGCCGCCGCCCTCGTGGTAGTCGTCGTCGAAGCGCACCACAGCCTTGGCGATCTCCTTGAAGCCGTTGCCCAGACCGGAGTTCTTGAGGCCGAGCCCTAAGCCGACCGACTTGCCGGCCGCCCGAGCCTCGTCCCAGGCCGGTTTGACCGCCTCCAGGCAGGCCCGGGCCCCCAGCGAGCCGTCGTCCATGATCTGTCCCGGTCCCCAGATGGCGCCGGGGGCCACCGCGTTGCGCGACCGCATCTCCCAGCCGTCGATGCCCACCGCCTCGGCCAGGCGGTCCATGACACCCTCCATGGCGAACTGGGCCTGGTTGGCCCCAAAGCCCCTAAAGGCCCCGCACACCGGGTTGTTGGTGCGGGCGGCCACCGCCTCCACGTCGATGTTGGGCAGCGTATAGGGGCCGCTGGCGTGGCCCGCGGCCCGCTCCAGCACCTTCATGCCCACCGAGGCATAGGGGCCGGAGTCGCCCACCATCCGGGCCCGCAGCGCGGTGAGGTGGCCCTCGGCGTCGCAGCCGGCCCACATCTCGATGCGGATGGGATGGCGCTTGGGATGCATCCGCAGCGACTCCTCGCGCGAAACCGTGCACAGCACCGGGCGGCCCAGCAGCCAGGCGGCCAGCGCGGTCTGGGCCTGGTTGGCCATGTCCTCTTTGCCGCCGAAGGCCCCGCCGTTGCTCACCAGTTCCACGGTGATCTGCTGGGGATCGATGGCCAGCACCGAGGCCATCTGGTCGCGGTCGTCCCACACCCCCTGGCCGCCGGAGTAAACGTGCATGGTGCCGTCGCCGTGGGGCACCGCCAGGGTGGACTCCGGCTCCAAGAAGGCGTGCTCGATGCGCTGGGTTTGGAACACCTCGTGGACGGTGTGGGCGCTGGCCGCCAAAGCGGCGTCCACGTCGCCCCGGGCGTACACCGAGCGAGACAGCACGTTGCCGTCGAGCTCCCACACCGCGTCCTCACAGCCGTTGGTCACTGCGGCCACCGGGTCGGTGATCGGGGGGTGAACCTCATAGGTCACCGCCACGGCCTCGGCGGCCTGTCGGGCGGTGGCCCGGGTGTCGGCTACCACGATGGCCAGCACGTCGCCCACATAGGAGGTGCGGCCCCCCTCGGGGATGAACACCGGCCAGTCGGTGTGGATGATCCCCACCCGCAGCTCGCCGGGCACATCCGCAGCGGTGAACACCGCCTCCACGCCATCCATGGCCTCAGCCGCGGAGGTGTCGATGCGCACGATGTCGGCCCGGGCGTGCTCCGACAGGTGAAGCGCCGCGTGCAAAAGCCCCTCGGGGCGCAGGTCGTCGATGTAGTCGCGGTCGCCCAGGGCCAGCTCCCGGGCCTCGTACTTGATGCCCCGGCTGCCCACGCCTCCGGGAACCTCGGCTTCGGGCATCTCGCCTTGGGCCAGCGCCTCCACCGCATCGAGGATCTTGGTGTAGCCGGTGCAGCGGCACAGGTGGCCGCCCAGGTGCCGGGAGGCCTCCTCGCGGGTCAGCTCCGAGCCCTTGCGGTCGACCAGCGACTTGGTGCGGATCAAGATGCCCGGGGTGCAGAACCCGCACTGGAGGGCGCCGCAGGCTGCGAACACGTCGGCCATGCGGTTGCGCTCCTCGTCCGACACCCCTTCCAGGGTCAGCACCTCGCAGCCGGCCGAGCGCTCCAGCGAGGTTTGGCACGCCACCCGGGCGCGCCCGTCCACCAGCACCGCGCAGCAGCCGCACTGGCCGCTGGGCGAGCACCCGTCCTTGGGCGACATGATGCCCAGCTCGTCGCGCAGGGCGGCCAGCAGGTGCTCGTGGTCGCCCTGAATGGTCACCTCTTGACCGTTGATTGTCAGCGTCGTCATGGCTTTCCCCCCTGGATTCCCCTGGGATTAGGGCGCTTCCCCAATGATAGGCGCACCCTCTACGTACGGCTTCTCAAAGACGAGCGGCATCTCCTCGGCGATCGACTTGTACATCTCCGGGCGGCGATAGCGGCTGAAGTCGTACAGCGTGTTCTTGTAGGCCGCGCACCAGTTGAGGTTGCAGGCGGCCACCACCAGCTCGTCGCCGTCGGTGGCCGCCTGGGCCAGCACCTCGCCGGATGGGCCGATGATGCAGCTCTCGGCCAGGCTCTCCACCCCCTCCTCTTCGCCCCCTTTGGCCACACCGACCACGAACGTGCCGTTCTGGTAGGCCCCGGCCTGCATGACCAGGCGGCTGTGGAATCCGGCCAAAAAGTCCTGGGACGGATCGGGGTAGTAGTGGATTGGGGTGTTGTAGCCGATCAGGATCATCTCCACGTCGGCCAGGCCCATCACCCGGTAGGTCTCGGGCCAGCGCCGGTCGTTGCACAGGGCCAGGCCGATCTCGCCCCGAAAGGCGGTCCAGGTGCGGAACGTTTCGGAGGCGGGCTCGAAGTAGGCCCGCTCCAGGTGCTGGAACGGGCGCTGGGGCTCGTAGGTCTCGTGGCCGGGGATGTGGACCTTGCGGAACTTGGCCACCTCGTTGCCCTCGCCGTCCACCAGCAGATAGGTGTTGTAGCGGTGGCCGTCGGGGGTCAGCTCGGCGTAGCCCAGACAGAAGCCGATCCCCAGGCGGGCCGCCTCGTCGAACAGCGGCTTGACCTCGGGCGAGGGCATCTCGGTCTCATAGAAGCTGTTGAGCTCGTCGACGTCGTCGATCCACCACCGGGGGAAGAACGTGGTCAGGGCCAGCTCGGGGTACACCACCAGCTCGCAGCCCTGCTTGTGGCCCTCGTGGAGAAGCGCCAGCAGCCGCTCCACCACCTCAGCCCGGGTTTCCTCGCGGGCGATGGGACCGAGCTGGGCGGCGCCCACGGTGATCTCGCGCAGGTTGCTGGAGAGACGCGACACCCGCTCGTCGGTCACTTCGCTCTCCAGGTGGGTGGTGAGCGTGCTGTCGTTGTCGGCGCTCATGCGGTTGCCCCCGCCTTCTCATCTGCTTCCGAGACCTCGGCGATCTCGGCCAGCTCCAGCATGACCTGCAGCATCACGTTGGCCCCCGCTTCGAGGTGCTCGGGCTCGGTGTGCTCGAACGGGTTGTGGCTGATGCCCTCCCAGGAGGGCACGAACACCATCGAGGTGGGGCACACCGGGGCGAACATCTGGGCGTCGTGGCCCGCGCCCGAGCACAGCCGCCGGTGGCTGAACCCCAGCTCGGCGGCGGCTTGCTCCACCCGGTCGATCATCTCGGGGTCGAACTCCACCGGGGCGAACCGGGCCAGGCGCCGAGAGGTGATCCCCGTGCCCGACTCGGCGGCCAGCTCCTCCAAGAAGGCGGCCAGGCGGTCCTCGGCCTCGGTGAGCAGGTGATCGTCGGTGTTGCGCATGTCCACGGTCAGCACCGCATCAGAGGCCACCACATTCACGAGATTGGGGTGCAGCTCCACCCGCCCCACGGTGCATACCTGCGGGGGGCCGAACTCCTCGGCCAAGTCGTGGACGAACACCGCGATGCGGGTGGCGGCCCATCCAGCGTCGTGGCGCATGTCCATCGGGGTGGTGCCGGCGTGGTTCGACTGCCCGGCCACGGTGATCTCGGTCCAGCTGATGCCCTGCACCCCGGTGACCGCGCCGATCACGATGTCCTCGGTGTCGAGGATCGGGCCCTGCTCAATGTGCAGTTCGATGAAGGCGTGGGGCGGGGGCGACGGACACGGGGCCGGGCCCCGATAGCCGATCCGGTCGAGCTCGGTGCCCACCACCGCGCCGTCGGTGCCCACGATGTCGAGCGCCTCCTCCAGGGGGAGCTCGCCGGTGTAGACGAGGCTTCCCAGCATGTCGGGCGGGAACCGGGAGCCCTCCTCGTCGGTGAAGAACCCCACCGCCAGCGGCCGCCGGGTGGTGATGCCCGCCCGCTGCACCGCCTCGATCACCTGCAAGCCGGCCAAAACGCCCAGGTTGCCGTCGTAGCGCCCGCCGGTGCGCACGGTGTCGATGTGGCTGCCGCACATGACCGGCGGCCCCGGCTCGGCCCCGGCCAGCGTGCCGGTCACGTTGCCGATGCCGTCGATGCTGATCTCCAAGCCCAGATCCCGCATCCACGTCACCACCAGGTCGCGGCCGTCGCGATCCTCGTCGGTCAACGCCAAACGACAGGCACCGTCGGTGCCCTCGATTTCGCCAATTGAAGCCAGAGCAGCCAAACGGTCGCTTAGGCCCTGACCATCGACGCTGATCTCAGTAGCCACAGAAGACATAGTTTGCCAGAGATTTTGCCAGTTAGGTATCGCAGAATCGCCATGGCCTCCACCAAATCCTTTGACCTCCCACGCCGGGAGCAGGAGTGCAACCACTATGACGACTCGGCAGAGTAGTCGGTGTCGTCGCGCACGAGATCGAACTGGCTCTTGTCGAGGCAATGGTTCCAGATATTGCGACCGGGGAGCCTCAGCTGGCCGCGGGGAGACTTGGGTATCCACCAAGTAGCAGTTTCAACGCGCTTGCCGACATGCACCGCGTCCTCCAATGCAGGAACGAAGTCGGAGTCAGAAGAAGCGATGATCGCGACGTCATAGACGTCGTTTCGGGCCCCTATGGAGATGTCCAGGGCCATCATCACATCCACTCCCTTTTCCTCTGCTGTCCATTTGGGCTTTTGTCCCGGATTCGAGGTCCGGTGATACGTCAGAGGCCGGGTGCGAACCGTGACGCCGGGCATCTGCTTCCAGGCTTCCACCTGCCGGTCAAATGACCGGCTGAGTTTCATCCCGCTTCGGCTATCGGGCTGGCCGCGGTATACCCGAACTCCCGCCAGCACCCGACGAGGGTCTTTGACCTTGCCGAGATCGCAGAGCAACACACCGAAGCGGAGGGGATCAATGCTGCCTAGCGGCGATGGAATCCTTCCCGAAGAGAAAAACAGGTCGCGGGCACCGTGGTACACGTTCTGGTAGTCGATGAAGACGGCAACTCGGGTGTTAGGCATCGCAACATAAGCCTTAAAAGATAAACCCCCGTCATGCCCTGCAAAGCAGGCCAGACGGGGAAGATTGAGATCACCCTATCCGCAGGTGGGGCTGCTTCCAACATCATTGGGGAATTTGTGCCCCTGCATCCTGTTGCTCAGCCCTCTGTCACACATCGGACGGCAAGGATTACCTACCGCACCAAGTCGGATACCCTGTGGCGGTATCGCATGCGCGGCAGCGAGGGGACCCCCATCCGCCATGTGCTCTGACAACACGGGAGAAGACCCAATGGGACAGAAGCGCATGATCTTCGGACAGCGCCAAGTCAAGAAGCCCAGAGGACGTGACGAGCCACGACCCGTCTACCCTCAGATTCCGACGCCGGTTTCAAGAGACGACAAGTCGGAGCAGCGCCGGGCGCGACGATAAATCCCACCCTTTTCACACGCTGTCCGGTACATCGTACACTGGACTCATGCCCACGATCCTGCGCAGCGCGACATTCGACCGCTGGCTGCGCAGGCTGCGGGACCGCCAAGCGGTGAAATGCAGTGACTGAGGAATACCAAAGGTTTGACTCGGCGGCCTACGTGAAGCCCGAAGGAGATGTCCGAGGACTTCTCCGGGCGGCCGCGGAAGAGGACCAGGGAGACGGGGCAGTCATTCGTGCTGTCTTGAAGCACATCGCCCAGACGCAGAACATGAGCGCCCTCGCCCGCGACACCGGACTGAACCGCGGCAACCTGTATGAGGCACTGTCTGAAGATGGAAACCCCACTTTGTCAACGCTGCTGAAGCTTGCCAGCGCGTTGGGGCTGAGGCTGCGCCTTGAGTCCGTGGAGGAACGGGCATCGACAGGGACGCTGCGATGAGCGATGTGGTGGTGGCCCGGAGCCTGAACGAGGCCCTGGGTGCGCTGGCCGAGCACCCCGACGCCACCGTGCTGGCCGGGGGCACCGATCTCATGGTGGAGATCAACCGGGGCCTGCGCCGTCCCAGCCAGGTGGTGGCCGTGGCCCAGGTGCCCGAATTGCGCCAGTGGAGCGTGGCCGACAACCGGGTGGTGGTGGGCGGCGGGGTCACCTACACCGAGATGATGACCACGGCATTGGCTGATGCCGCCCCCGCCCTGGCCCAGGCCGCCCGCACGGTGGGCTCCCCGCCCATTCGCAACGCCGGAACCCTGGGGGGCAACTTGGGCACCGCCTCGCCGGCGGGAGACACCCTGCCGGTGCTGGCCGCGCTCAACGCTGAGATTGTGTTGGCCGGCCCCGACGGGGAGCGCCGTATGGGCTTGGACCAGTTCGTGGTGGGGGTGAAGCGGACGTCGCTGCAACCGGGCGAGCTGATCGTGCGGGCCGAGATGGACCGGCCCCGGGGCCGCCAGGAGTTCTTGAAGATCGGCCCCCGCAACGCCATGGTGATCTCCATGGCCGGCCTCGCCCTGGTGGTGGACCGCGATGCCCGGGCCGTGCGCTGCGCCCTGGGCGCGGTGGCCGCCGGCATCCCCCGGGCCACAGAGGCCGAGGCCTGGGTGGCCGAGCGCATCCACTGGGACAACGGCGCCGATGTTGACGACGCCGTGGCCGACGAGTTCGGTTCGCGGGTGGCCGCAGCCTCCTCGCCCATCGACGACCATCGCTCCACCGCCGCCTACCGGCGCCACGCGGTGGCGGTACTGGCCACCCGAGCCCTGAAGCGGGCGTTCGCAGAAGGAGGCACCGGCGATGCCTGATCCCTACACCCTGCGGGTGAACGGCGCCGACTGCGAGGTGGCCGACGCCGATCTCACCGAGAGCCTGCTGTTCGTGCTGCGGGAGCGCCTCGGGCTCACCGGCACCAAGAATGCCTGCACCGAGGGCGAGTGCAGTTCGTGCGCGGTGCTGGTGGACGGGGTGCTCACATGTTCGTGTTTGGTGCTGGCGGCGGCCGCGGCGGGCCAGGAGATCACCACCGTGGAGGGACTGGGCGACGGCCGCGACGGCCTGTCGGTGGTGCAAGAGGCGTTCGTGGACGAGGGCGCGGTGCAGTGCGGCTTCTGCACCCCGGGACTGATCGTGGCCGTTCACGACCTGTTGGAAGCCGACCCCGATCCCAGCGACGGCGATGTGCGCGAAGCCCTGTCGGGAAATCTGTGCCGCTGCACCGGCTACGGGCGGATACTGGCCGCCGTCCATTCGGTGGCGGCCACCAAGCGGAGCCAGCCATGACCGCTGAGCCGTTCGGTTCCACCGGCGCAGCCGACTCCATGGCCGAGGGCGCCACCGACACTATTGTCGATACTGGCACCATCGTTGACACCGGCACCCGGGGGGTGGGCGCCGACGTGGGGCGCCCCGACGGCGTGCCCAAGGTGCAGGGCCGGTTCGCCTTCTCCTCCGACCTGTGGGCCGACGACTTTCTGTGGGGCCACACCCTGCGCTCGCCCCACGCCTCGGCCAATATCCGCAGCATCGACATCGGCCCGGCGCTGGCCACTGCCGGGGTCCACGCCGTGCTGTTGGCCGACGACGTGCCCGGTCGGCTCACCTACGGGCTCGAGCACCCCGACCAGCCGGTGCTGGCCGACGGGCAGGTCCGCTATGTGGGCGAGCCGGTGGCGGTGGTGGCCGCCGACCACCCCGACATCGCCCGCCGGGCCGCCGAGGCCATCGTGGTGGACTACGAAGTCACCGAGCCGCTGACCGATCCCGAGGCCGCGCCCACCGCGGCCCCCATCCACCCCAACGGCAACGTCTTTCGGGAACTGAACATCCGCCACGGCGACCAGGACGCAACCGGCGAGGTGGTGGTGGAGGGCACCTACGAGGTGGGCATGCAGGATCAGGCCTTCATGGGCCCCGAGTCGGGCCTGGCCCTGCCCGACGACGACGGCGGCGTGGAGCTGTTCATATCCACCCAATGGCTGCACGTCGACCGAGAGCAGATCGCCGCGTGCCTGGGGATCGACGAGGAGCAGGTGCGCCTCACCCTGGCTGGGGTGGGCGGGGCGTTCGGCGCCCGCGAGGACCTGTCGTTGCAGATCCACCTGTGCCTTTTGGCCCTGCACACCGGCAAGCCGGTGAAGATGGTCTACAGCCGAGACGAGTCGTTCTTCGGCCATGTACACCGCCACCCGGCCAAAATGTGGTACCGCCACCACGCCGATCGCGACGGGCGGCTGGTGAAGGTGGAGGCCCGGATCGTGCTCGACGGCGGGGCCTACGCCTCCACCTCATCGGCGGTCATCGCCAACGCCTCCTGCTTCGCCGCCGGCCCCTACAAGGTGCCCTCCGCCCACATCGTGGGGCTGGCGGCCCGCACCAACAACCCGCCGTGCGGGGCCATGCGGGGCTTCGGCGCGGTGCAGACCTGCTTCGGCCACGAGTCGCAGATGGACAAGCTGGCCGCCGCGCTCGACATGGACCCGATTGAGCTGCGGCTGATCAACGCGCTTGACTCCGGCGACCGGCTCATCACCGGCCAGGTCATCACCGGCACCTTCCCGGTTGCCGAGGTGATCCGCCAGTGCGCCGGGGCCCCCGAACCAAACATCCCCCGAAGCGACGACCGCCGCGACCTGCCCGGAGGCTCGGGCCGCACCACCGACGCCGCCGACACCGTGCGGGGAACGGGCTTCGCCGTGGGGTTCAAGAACCTCATGTTCTCCGAGGGCTACGACGACTACTCATCGGCCGCCTGCCGGGTGGCTCACGGGGTGGCCACCATCACCTGCGCCTGCGCCGAGGTGGGCCAGGGGTTCGTGACCCTGGCCCAGCAGATCGCCCGCACCGAGCTGGGCGTGGACGAGGTGATCTTGGCCCCCGCCCAAACAGCCACCGTCGGCTCGGCCGGCTCATCCTCGGCCAGCCGCCAAACCTGGATGTCAGGCGGCGCCGTGCAAGCCGCCTGCCGGGCGGTTCGCGACCAGATCCTGGCCGACGTAGCCGAGGCGTGGGAGGTGGCCCCCGACGGCCTAGTGCTGCGCGACGGCTTGGTGGTGTCGCTGGACGGCCAGCAAGAAGCACTGCTGGCTCAGGTGACCGCCGGCGCTGGCTACGAGGCCGACGTGGAGTACCACCATGCCCCCACCGAGACGCTCGACGAGAACGGCCAGGGCAACGCCCACGTCTCCTTCGCCTGCGCCGCCCACCGGGTGATCGCCGACGTAGACCCCGATCTAGGCCTGGTCCGAGTGAGAGACATCACCACCGCCCAAGACGTGGGCCGCATCCTCAACCCCACCCAGGCCGTGGGCCAGATCGAAGGCGGCACCGCCCAAGGAGTAGGCCTAGCCCTAATGGAAGAAATAGTGCTCGACAACGGCCTGGTAAGAAACGCCTCCTTCACCGACTACGTAATCCCCACCACCCTCGACATGCCGGATGTGACCATCGCCGCCTGGGTAGAACAACCCGAACCCGGCGCCCCCTACGGCGCCAAAGGCATCGGCGAACCCCCCACCATCTCCTCATCCGCCGCCGTAGCCGCCGCCGTCAGAGACGCCACCGGCCTACCCCTCCCCCGCATCCCCATCCGCCCCGCCGACATCGCCCTGGGGTGATGCCTATGGTGCGGAGGGCCCTCGGCACTTCCCACCTCAAAATTCCTGATCCAGAATCCTCAGCAAATAGTGGCCATGCATGAAGGGCCAAGGTACGCAGAGTTGCACCCAGTCAGGTGTTCTGCATAACCTCTTCCGCCAAAGTAAAGGGCTTTTGCGACATCGGGTCGTACAGATTGAATACAACTGTGTACGTATGAGCACTCCGTAAGGCGATCTCACCAACAAGACACAAGAGAGACAACAGGACAGATGCAACAGTCGCCCGACGAGAATTCTCCTGCTTTAGACCCCTACGACAACAATCGCCATGCAGTCACAGGGATCGAACAACTGGAGTCAGTTCCCATTACAGATGAATCCGAAACACAATTTCACGACAAGTACACTTGGATGGCTTACATTGCCGATAAGCCGATTGAGTACGACATCTTCGATACTAGAGCCCAGAATGCCCTGAAGCGCAACAAATATTCAACCTGGGGGCACCTAGGTACGTTAACTGATGAGTCCTTATACAAGATGCCGTATGTTGGAGTTCATACTGTCGACCGAATCAACAAAGCACTCAAAAGGTATCAACCAACCACTATTGAACATTCTCTGACAAACAGTGATTTCTCGCAACAAGAAACCGATTCCAAGAAATCTCTCCCTGATCCAAGAACTTATATTGCACTTGAATGGGCAAGAGCCTTTACGGATGATGACACTTTAGGTGGTCTACTCGAAGCGCATCGAAATAGCATTGACGTTCCTTCTGAAGTTGCCAAGGCTATTGATATTGTACTAGCTACTTCAATTTCAGAACTATCAGGACACCATGTTCCCGTGCTCGGCGATCTGATTGATAAACTGATTGCCGAAGCAAGCGACCCTGAACTATTTGTCGCCAGGGAGTGTTCAAGGCATAAGTCAACTCTAGAGGAACTAGGAGACAGTCGAAACTTAACTCGTGAACGCATTAGACAAATTGTCGCAAGAGATGCCAACAATATTCATGAAGCTTTAGGTGCTGAAGAATATCAGTGTATACGATGGGCTATTGATCAACTGAGAGTCGAATTCGGAATTCTCATTCCGGCAGACCATGACAACGTCAGACGATGGAAGACCAGACTTGGAAAGAGGAGGTTTGAAATCCTTAGATGGGTCGCCGGGTATGTTTATAACGATGATGTGCTTCTCCAAGGTAAACAGGCACGGTCAGAACTCAAACAAGCTCTTGATCAAGAGATCGGAGAACAATGGCTCATTGAGGCCAAAGATCTGACTGATAGCTTAGACATATTTGTGAGACCCGAGATCGCGCTTAGTATTCTCATTGAATCTGGCCAGTGGCGAGACATTGGAGACGGCTGGTTAGTTCGCTGGGATGGCGCCATCCAAGACAAGGCAGAAAGAGTCCTCAAGTTGATTTGTCGACCAATGACTCCTGGGGAACTAATCGAAGCTATTGGTCACGGCTCTATCAGTTCCCTCAAGAATCGAAAGGGCTCAAACCTGATGCGTGTAGACAAGGCGTTCCGGCTAGCCCTACGAGACTGGGGCATGGAGGAATATGAGGGCATCATTACCGAGATCACGCAGAGAATCGAACGCGGAGGAGGTGTTGCCAGCAAGTCAGCTATAATCGACGAATTTACTAACGATTTCGGCGTTAGCGTCACATCTATCAATATGAACCTTGGACTCTCAATCTTCAATGTTGTCGGCGACTCGGTCAGGTTCGCAGATTCATTCAACTTCGACCCAATGCCACCCTCAACGATGGCAAATGTTGTTCAAACTACAGAGGGGTGGGGGGAACGGCACACCGTTACTGAAGAACATATGCGAGGCTATTCATTCGGTATCAACCCGCATATTGCCTGGGCAAACGGGGTGCGGCCGTCAGATAGTTTGGTTGTCCGCGTGAATGGGTCTTCGAGGCATGAAGCCAGCGTCATATGGAGGATCACGAACCTCAACGGAAGGGTGGACGTCGGGTGCCTTCGCACATGGCTGGAAGAGCAGGCAGTAGGCCCTGGGGCCAGCCTGCTCCTTTGTCCCACTCCCACGGGGGTCAATGTCTACGTCGGCGAGGACGACATACAAGCCGCCCGCCCCGAGGCTCCGCCGATTGCACCGGACATTGCGGCAATGATGGAAGATCTGTGACCGCTGTAAGGCTGAGACCTCTAGTCCCGCCGGCCAGGCTGACCGATTACTCCAGTTTCAAACGAAGGTACAGCAGCGATGCCGACGATCTGATTCAAGACTTCTTCGTCCCCGCGCTAAGCCGGGCAATCAGGTACGACCGGGCTGTCGGTTATTTCACTGCTGGAGCCCTTGCCCGGCTTGCTCCGGCATTGGAGGCATTCTTGGATAGGGCCGATGAGTACAGTGCTCCGATCAGAATAGTCGCCTCCCCAAACCTGCCTGAGGTTGACCTGCGCCATATGGACCTCGGATACCAGAGACGCACCATCGAAGAGGAATGCGCCCACCACCGGCCCGAATTTGACGATGCGCTCAGAGCCATAACCTGGATGATCGAACATGGGCTCATGGAGTTCTGGCTCATCTCTGGCTACGCCGATGGCACTGAATGCCTCTACCACGAGAAAATCGGGGTGATCGAGGACGAGGAAGGTAACTATCTCACCTTCGAGGGCTCTCCCAACGAGACCTTTTCCGGACTGGGATCAAACATTGAGTCCTTCCCCGTGCACCGTTCTTGGGTGGAGGCCGAGGCCCCTCACGCTGCTGATGCCAAGTCAGCCGTCGATGATCTGTTCGATCCCGCGGGATCGCGCTCGCTGAGGGTCGAACCCTTTCCCAAGGCGCTGGAGGAGGGGCTGGTGAAGACGTACTTGCCTCGCCGGCCTCGGACCCGAACTTCAAAGGGTTCCCAAAAGATGGCAAACCACACCCAAAGGACGGATGATGCTTCTGTGCTGAACCTCCCCGAGGTACCCGACGGAATCGAGTTCCGCCCGTACCAGAGCACTGCAATTCGGGCGTGGTTCAATGCAGAGGGACGCGGGCTGCTCGCCATGGCGACCGGGACGGGCAAGACCATCACAGCGCTCGGCATGATTGAACGCCTTGCGCGCGTTTATGAAGAGCCTCCAGGATTATCCGTCTTGGTCGTGGTACCAGACAACAGCCTGGTGGACATGTGGGAGGGTGAACTCCGCAAATGGGCAATGGCCCCTGTCTGTTCAACTCATCCCAGTGCCCTCACCCGACTTGAGAATGCCTTGAGAACCCAACGAGTTAGAGGGGGCACGTCAGTCGCGGTTTGGACAGCCCAGTCTGCTGCCAACCCCAAATTCCAGTCGATGCTTAGCGATTTCTCAAGCCCTCGACTCTTGGTCGCAGACGAGTGCCATGCCCTCGGTTCAACCGGCAATCAACAGCTGTTGACCGACCAATTCCACTACAGACTCGGACTCTCGGCCACTATCGAGCGACACCTTGACCCGGACGGTACGAGCATCCTCAAGAACTACTTCGGTGAAGTGCTGCTGGATGTCGGAATAGGAGAAGCAGTCCGCCTCGGGGCGCTGTGTCACTACATCTATACCCCGGTGCTCGTCCCACTCGACAGTGAGGAGATGGACGAGTACGCCAGGCTAAGCCACGAGATCGGTAAGCGAATCGGCCAATCCAGCGGGTTGAGCATTCAGGGCTTCGATGACTCGGCAAAAATGTTCATGCTCCAAAGAGCCCGCCTTCTCTGGCACGCTGAAGGCAAAGTAGGCGCATTTCGCGAAGCAGTGGAATCACTACCCGAAAGCCAGCGAAACTACTCACTCGTGTACACCGCTGAAGGAGAATCCCCCCTCACTGGAGAACGCCAGGGGCCCTTGGTCCACGAGGTCGCAACCAGCCTCGGCCTAGACTTCCACGACTTCATGGGCGACACTCCCTTGGACGTTCGCTCTCGCCTGTTGAAAGATCTGGGGTCAGGAGCCATCGACGGACTTGTAGCGATGAAGTGCCTCGACCAAGGCATTGACGTCCCGACCGCTCGAACCGCTCACTTCCTCGCTTCCACCAAGAATCCTCGCCAGTACATCCAGCGCCGCGGGCGGATTCTTCGGCAGCCTCAAGATGGTTCCACCAAGGTCGCAAGCGTCTTCGACTACATCGCCTACCCCGAGTTCGCCGAGAACTTCAATATGGAACGCAAACTGGTGGCTCAGGAGATACTACGGGCCAAAGAGATGGCCGAAGCAGCCGACAACAAGAATCAAGCTGTCGCCATGCTCCGCCCTCTGCTGGACCGCTACAACCTATGGGACACACTAGGAGAAGGATGAAAGTGCCCGACCAAGAAGTATCTGTCGCGGAATTCTACGAGCCCGTAATGTCACACAGGCGTCCTGAAGTCCAAAGACTCGTAATTCAATTGCTCCAGGAAGAATTCAAACAGGCTAGGGAATTGGAAGCCAATATTCTTGTAGTGGCAGCAACTTTACGGGCAGAGACGATTGTAGACGCTGATACGGACGAAGGAGGACTCTCGTGAAGTTCTTGCGTCTTGAAGTGGACAATTGGCGCCCCTTCAGGGGACTGTCCTCCATGGACATATCTACTTCCGATGACCAACCGATAACCTTGATCTTCGGCAAGAACGGTGGTGGTAAGACATCTCTGTTGAACGCTATCTATTGGTGTTTATACGACAAGATGGACCTTGAGGAGGGAAAGGGTAAACAAAACTACGTCAATGACTACGCCGTCCAAGAAGGCAACGCTACAAAAGCAAACCCAGTTAGGGCCACCGTCACGCTCTATGCGTCACAGACGAGGAGCGGCAGTACATTGCTCTATCGGATTCGGCGCAAACAGCGGGCTTACAATCTCAACGGAACCCGCTACGAGAATTCAGACGGCGTGACAGTAGACAGAATCTCGCCCTACAGCGGTTACACATCCGCCGATGACATCATAGCTGCCTTTGACCATCCCGATTCACATTGTGAAGCCTTTGAGAAACAACAAGCAAAAGATGTCATCGAGAGACTCCTTCCACAAGAACTCGCAAGATTCTTCTTTTACCCTGGAGAAACGCTCTCATTTCCTTTCAAGGATGACACGAGGAGCAGAGGCCGCCTTCAGGGGTTTCTCCGGGAGATCTCTGGAGGCAACAAGTTTGGCCCCTTTGACAAGTTGGTGACCCAGGCCAGCAAGAACCTGCACACCAAGTCTGACGCACATGCGACCGCGGACAAAGAGACTCAGAAACTCCAAGAGGAAATCAACAAACTAAGAAATGAACTGAAAGAGAAAAACGATCTGCTTCCAGGATTGACTTCTGAACTTGAAGCGGCAGTTGCCAACTACCACGGAGTCAACGCCCAATTGCAAGAATTTGAGGAACTCAGAGAGGTTCTTGCGGACGCTGAGTCTGCCCTCAAGAACGAACAGAGCGCCGAATCCGCAGTCAACCACGCCGACCAGGCATTAGCAGATGCTTTGGGCGGCGCATATTTGCACGTAGCTACGCCTGTTTTTGACGCCGTACGGGCAGTCTTCGACAAGCGTCGCTATCCCAGCGACATTTCAATCACCCTAGTAGAGCAACTCCGCGACAGTATGCAGTGCATTTGCGGGCGACCGTTGACAGACCACATGCTCGAGACTCTTGAGCCGTTGTCACCAACAGACGATTCCGTCGTCAATCGCATGATTACTCTGACGAGTCATGCCACAAGTCTCCGAACTAGCAGCGACGCGACGAATGCTGTCGATATGGCCAGGGTAGGACTTGACGAAGCGATCGCCTCGCGCCAAGACGCGATTGAAGCTCGGGCTGCAGCTGAATCACGACTCGAAGAAGCCGGTGCCGATCGATTCAAAGATGTAGACAGAAACAGCCTGGTCAACCAGCGATCAGCCGCATTGAGTGAAAAAAGCCGTCTTGAAACTGAGATCGCTACAAAGAAGGGTGGTATAGGGAGAATCGAGGAAGACATTGCAAGGAAAGAGGAGGAGAAACGGGACGCCGCTCCCAAAGATCACCAAGATGTTCACGAAGCTGCTCTCATAGCTGATGAGATGTCGGGGCTTCTGGACGACATAAAGGAGAAGCAGGCCGACGTGGCTCGCGGGCAACTGGAGACTCTGATCAACCAGAATTACGTGCTCTACAAAGAGAACATTCAGATTGAAATCGACTCGGGCTACATAGTCAGGGTCTTTGACCAGACAGGCGAGGAGACTCTTGAGAAACCCATAGGCGACTTGTCGGGATCAGAAACCGCACTTCTGACGTATGCTTTTGCGGCAGCGGCTGCCAAATTGCTTCCCCAGTATCAGACTCTCGACAAACTCCTTACCACGATCCCTACATTTGACGAAGTTGAGAACATCCCCCTAGTCGTCGACGCACCATTCACAAACCTGGGCAGCGAGTACCAGCAGCGAGTGATGGAGCTTATGACCCAGAGATTCAGCCAAGTATTGGCATTCTCAGAAGCCGCTAAATCGGAAGTAGACGTACTTGGGGAAGCGGTTGACAAAATCGGCGCAGAATACTTGGTGCATTTCGAAGGCCACCTGGCCGACGACGCTGTCCGCACCTTCGAGTGGAGGGGCAACAGCCACACTTATGCCTCCTTGAACAGCGAAGTCGTCAGATCATCTCTCAAACGAATCGAGGACTGAACATGCCCCAAGACGCAGACCCAGCTCGCCCTGCCGTCTTCATACCTTCGCGCTTCAGCTCACTGATGCCGCTGGTATCAAGGACAGGCAAGTCCACCCAAGCGGTGTTCCCGGCAGCGTTTGATTTGCTGTGCTTCAGCGCTTCAGTCGGCTACGCCCGCGGGCTGACGGGACCCATCTCAACGGGGAGCTCGGACAAGACCGATGGTGGCGAGGTAGTAATGAACATTCCCGACAGGAAGGACAGGGTTCTTTGCGACATGGTCGCGGTCGCCCATACAGGATCCGACGAAATCCTTGAGACCGGCAAACTGCAAGACCGGCTTGACATCTTTATGGAATTTGCCTGTGGCGGCTTGGACTACATCATGTCGCTTGCGGAGACTAGATCAGCACGCGCAGCGGTTGAGGCCATAGTCCGTGGCACGGACCGCGACGACTCTGTTCAGGCGCTCAGCGACCTTGTAGACCTGAGTAACCACTCTTGATTCGAACCACACGATGCCCCCGCAGCGTCACGCCACGCTCATCGAGGCGCTGTTGCCAACCAAGCAGGTTGCCGATTTGCTTGACATCGTCCAATAGCCCGAAACGTTCTTCTTGTTTGGTAAGTCGGTCGAATTTCTCACGCCACATGTAGTCGTCCCCGACGAACAGTTCCTTGCGGTGTAGGACAGGCGGGTTCTCCGAGGCTGAGTAGTCCCGCTCGTCAATGTCCAGTGCACCAATCCGGACGAAGGTTGTCCGATGCAGGGTTGGATGTGGATCCTTGTCGAATGCGGGGTATTCCAGGTAGGACACCTTTGGTCTGTCAGTGGCCAGCTTGATGATGTTGGCCCCGTCGACTTCCCCGACTAGCCATCTTGCGCAACCCTCATAGACCCGGAGCACATGGGGGAGGTCGGGAATTGCTGATTCATGCACGTATAGGGAAGTGGGTAGGCGCTTCCCTACTGGAGAATTGTCAGCAGCGCTGGCGACGATCTGCGAGTCACCAGCGCTGAAGAGGAGTTGGTCGGCTTCGGCGGTTGCTTGCTTGTATGACCCAATGAGCCCTCGAACGTCGTAACGGGTGGTTTCTGGCAGCGCGGTGAAGGTCGGGCGTCGGTTGAGCTTGAGGAGTGCCAGGTCGACAAGAAGGTCGAGTCGCCGCTCAGCCGAGACGGTGTCCCAGTCAGTCTCTGGCGTCACTGTGACTGCGACCCGCCAGGCTCGGCGCAGCGACCCGGCAGCTTCCTTCAGCCTTTCATGCAAGTCGAGTCGTTCGGTCTGGGCTGGCAAGCGTCCACGCTCGCTGAAGAACTCCATTAAGGCGTCGATCGACTCCCTGTGTTCGTCGTAGATGCGATCGCTTCTTGATACCTTGGCGGCGTGGCGCCTGCGGCGTCGCGTCCGCATCAGGAATTCATTGGCGTCCGCTTCGGCCTTGAAAGCCACGAAGATCCCGGGGGCGATGGCGACAGTCTCCGATTCGAGAATCGTGTCGAGCCACGACCGCAGCTCTCCTTGGCTGTAGAACTTCTGAAATGTCCCGTGTCCGGTGATGAATCCATCACCGTGTGGCTGACCTCTCGAGATAGTGCGTAGTTCACTATTGAGCCTCGCTGATACGACCAGCGCCCTTTCGGTGAGTTCCCAGGCATCGAGGACTGCGTCTCTCCTCTCCGAAGGGTCAGGGATGACATTGATCACATACCCAAGGTTGACGACTTCGGCGCTTGTCTTGTTGACATCGGGACTGAAGTGGGGGTCCCAGCCGTTCGCCATGACCCCGGCGCGGACGAGTCCGGCTACGTCATCGCCGCGTCCACAGCCGTAGTCGAAGAACGTGCCGCCGGTCGTCACCAGTCCAAGATCAGCGGCGAGCCGCACTGGGCGCGACAAAACCCCTCGGACCATTGCCGTGCGATGCCGATTTTCGGCTTGTGTGTTCACCGCAACGCGTTTGCGAGGCGCTCTGCCACATCCATCCAGTCGACCAGCACGGTGTCGTGGGACCACGAAACTCGAAGGGCGCCTGAGGCACGCTCCGAAGCAAGGCCCATCGCGGAGAGGACGTGCGAGGGCTCGTAGGAGCTTGAGGTGCATGCCGAACCGTTGGAGATAGCTACAAGGTCTCTGAGGATCATCATTGCTGCTTCCGCATCGAGCCCTGGGATGGAGAGATTCAAGACGTGTGGAAGCACTTGGTCTTGATCCCCGTTGTAGATGGGCTCTAGGGGCTCTAGCGCCGCAGTCGCCCTTGAACGCTCAGCAGCACAAGCTGATGACCTCTTATCCTGCTCCGCCAGCGCGAGGCGGCAGGCTTCGCCGAGTCCGGCTACAAGAGGAACTGGCACAGTACCCGGTCGCAGGCCCCGCTCCTGCCCTCCTCCAAACATCAGTGGCGTGAGCGGAGGACGTTCGTATCCACGCCGGCGAGCAACGAGCGCTCCAACGCCCATGGGACCATACAGCTTGTGGCCGGATACCGAGATCAGATCTATGCGTTTATCGGCCAATCCTTCGATCTTGCAGAAGGTCTGTGCGGCATCAACATGCCAGTAGGCGGGATGGCCCCGGAGGACCTCGGCAATGTCTTTGAGGGGCTGGACAACCCCTGTTTCGTTGTTGGCATGCATTGTGCTGACTACGAACGTGTCGGGACGTAACCGGTCGGCTATCTCGTCGGGGTCGACCCAACCGCACTCGCCCACGGGGACCAGCTCGAGCTCTACTTCTTTCGTCATTGCAAGAGCTCCGAGTGGTTCAAGCACAGCTTTGTGCTCGATGGCCAACGCAAGCGCATGGCGACTTCCAGTCCCCCCTGCATGTTCCCCCAGGCCCAGTAATGCGAGATTGTTGGCCTCTGTTGCGCCCGAGGTGAACAAGACCTCGTCTGACTTGGCGCCGCACCCTTCAGCTACGTGTGACCGGGCTTCCTCAACAGCCCGACTAGCCTTTATCCCATACTCATGGGTCCTGGAGCCTGCGTTGCCGAACTCGGTCTCCATGTAGTGCTGGACCACAGCCGAAACGCGGCTATCGACTGGAGTTGTCGAGCAGAAATCCAGGTAGGCGGGCATTTTCTCCCCTTGGGTCAGCCCCTTTCGTTGGCGGCAAGTCTACAATCCGTTGAACGGGTGACTCGTCGACTGACCGTTCCCCGCGTCAAGCAAGAATTAAGCAAGACGAAGGGATGTATGGCCGACTCAACAGTCAAAGTGGAGATTGGATCGGAACCATCCAACGGTTCGGCTTTCACCGAGCATGGACTGTTCACCGAGACCGAGAGTCTCATGGTCCAAGTACAGGATCTGTACCGCGCCGATGGGATTCCTTGGGTCGTTGGCTACTCGGGCGGAAAGGACTCCACGGCCACCCTCCAACTGGTTTGGACGGCACTGGGTTCACTGCCTCCTGAGGAACGCCAAAAGCACGTGTATGTCATTACTAACGACACGCTGGTAGAGAATCCTGCGGTGGCTGCGTGGGTGCACCGGTCTCACCAGGCGATGGAACAGGCAGCAGCCGACCAAGGCCTTCCAATTTCTACCCATATGCTCTCGCCGGAGGTGAGCGAGAGGTTCTGGGTGAATCTGATTGGCCGCGGCTACCCCGCTCCGAATAGGCGGTTCCGCTGGTGTACTGAGCGGATGAAGATCAACCCCACCACTCGTTTCATCCGCTCCGTGGTCAAGGAAAACGGCGAGGCGATCATTGTCCTCGGAGCAAGGCGCGCCGAGTCGGCCGCTCGGGCAGCGCGGATCGACCGGTTGGATCGGAAGGCCGTGAGAGACCACCTCAGCCCTCACAGCGATCTTGCCTCTGCTCTCGTATACAAGCCCATTGTCGATTGGACCAACGATGATGTCTGGCTTTACCTGATGCAGACCCCTAACCCGTGGACTTTCGACAACAAACAGCTGCTCACGATGTACCGCACAGCATCGCCTGATGCCGAGTGCCCGGTCGTCGTGGACACCTCTACCCCGTCATGCGGCAATTCCCGGTTCGGCTGTTGGACCTGCACTGTGGTGGACAAGGACAAGTCGATGACTGCGATGATCCATAACGACTCTGAGAAGGAGTGGATGCAGCCGTTGCTGGATGTCCGTGACCAGATCGCTGACGCGACCGAAAGCCGGAAATACCGCGACTTCCGCCGATTGAACGGGCGAGTGTCGCTCTACAACGACCAGCATGTCCCGGGGCCGTACACACAGGAAGGCCGAGCTCACTGGCTCCAGCAGGTTCTGGAAGCCCAGACCTGGGTTCGTAGCCATGGCCCGGAAGACGTGAGAGATATCGAACTGATCACAATGGATGAGTTGCACGAGATCCGCAGGATATGGGTGGCCGACAAGCACGAGCATGAAGATCTGCTGCCCTCCATCTACGAAGAGGCCACTGGCCAGCCATTCCCCGGCCAGACCCGGTTTGACGATCAGTTCCCCTTCCAGGCAGAAGATCTGGGCGAGCTTCAGGAACTCTGCCGGTCGGACCTCCAGTACGAACTCATCCGCGAATTGATCTCTGTTGAGCACTGCCATCGAATGGCCGCTCGCCGAAGCGGGCTGTGGAATGACATCGAGACTGCATTCGACCGATCAGGGTACGAGTCGCCCGAAGAAGCCATCGACCTTGTACGTGCCCTGTCTCGAAGCCGTGAATCAGTCGTGGCCGGCACTCCAATCGACTTCGACGCTTCCTGGCATGAAGTTTCTCAAGGTCACATGGGCACCGAGTCAGCCTGATGCTCCTACGCTCTCTGACGCTCGACAATTTCGGGGTGTACCGAGGCCCACAAACAGTCCGCTTCTCAACGACAAAAAAGAGCCCGGTCACGCTGATCGGGGGGAAAAACGGCACCGGCAAGACATCGATGCTGGATTCAATCCCCCTATGCCTATACGGCAGCCGAGCCCGTCGAATCCTCAACGGTTCTTCCTACCCCGAGTACCTACACAGCATGGTGCATCACGGAGAGAGCGCTGCTTCGATCTCTCTGGAATTTGACCGCATCGAAGAGGGGAGGAATGTTTGCTATGTCGTTGAGCGAACCTGGAATCGCACTACTCGGGGAAAATCGACCGATCGACTCAGCGTGTGGACAAATGAACAGGCGAGGCCAGACCTCGTCGCTGTGTGGCCTGAGTTCGTCGAGGGGGTAATGCCCATGGCGGTGTCTGACCTCACGATCTTTGACGGTGAGAAGATCGAATCTCTCGCTGACCCGACCTCATCGGCCGAGATTCTTCGCACAAGCCTCTATGGGCTTCTAGGGCTAGACATGGTTGACCGCCTCCGGTCTGATTTGCATGACTTTCGCCGGCGAACTGCGAAGGCTCAGGATGCCCAACTGGCACCACAGCTCTCAGAGAAGCTGGCCAGAGCCGAAGAACAGCTTGCCCAAGCACAAAAGGAGTCGGGAATGGCCAGCCAAGCACTGGCCGATGCGGAAGGCGCGAGATCGGATCTCCAGGCCCAACTCCAAAGGGCAACCGACAAACTCGCCATAGCAGGAGGCGACCTGCTGGCCCAGCGCGACGACCTCCATCGCCGCCTTGCCGAGGCCAATGCAAGCGCCATCGCCGTAGAACGAGAGCTGGTCCAGCTTGCAGCCGGTGACTTGCCCCTTACCCTTGTTCCGAATTTGCTCAAGCAGGTTGCTTCTGCTGGGGAGCAGCGCGAAGCGTCTCACTTGGCTCGACAGATGCGCTCAGCAATGGCTCTGCGGGACGACCGGGTCACAGGGCTGCTTGCCGCTGCCCTCGGATTCGGCCAACAGGAAGCGGAATTGGCGCGCGATGTGCTTCGAACCGATTTGGAGTCGATAGAGCAACCTACCAAACCCACCTTTTCGCCGTCGCTTGAGTGCGCTGACGCAGCACGCAGCCTGCTGAATCTTCGCTCGGGGGAGTTGCAAATGAGCGCGAAGCGTCTAACGAAGCAGCTCGAAAACCTTAATTCTGAAGTCGAACACTTAGAAGGCGTCCTGGCGGCAGTACCTGACACCGTCAGCGTTGCCCCAAGCGTCCGGCAGGTGGCCACCGCCGAAGCCGACCTACGTGCTGCCGAAAAGTCAGTACAAAGAGCGCAAGTCGATTTCGATGATGCCGAGCGGCGCGCCGAGCAAGCTCAGCGGGAATTCGACGCCGTTGCGCACGAGATGCTTGATGCAGGCGTCAACGACAAGAATGCAGCGCGAGTCGCCCGCGAGGTCGCGGCGGCCAACGAAGTGCTTGCAGAGTTCGCCAAGCACATGATCCAAAAGCACCTGGGCAGGATCACCAACGAAATCAATTCCGCGCTGGCAGCGCTTCTCCGCAAGCAGAAACTCGTGTCTCGGGTGGACATCAACCCCGATGACCTGACAGTCACCCTGCGCAACCCTCAGCAGGAACCAGTTGATTCCCAAAGACTGAGCGCCGGAGAGCGTCAAATGATGGCAACCGCTGTTCTGTGGGGATTGTCACGAAGTACTGGCATGGCGCTGCCGACAGTTATCGACACTCCAGTGGGCAGGCTGGACCGGTCGCACCGAAAGAACCTGATTCGACGTTACTTTCCCAATGCCTCGCGACAAGTGGTCTTGCTTTCCACCGACGAGGAGATCGTCGGCGACCACCTCCAACTCCTTCGACCGCACATCGGTGTCGAGCAATGCCTGGACTTCGATGAGGCCGAGGCCTGCACCTCCGTAATGATGGGCTATTTCGATGAGTAGACATTCAATCGTTGACGCGGTCCGAGTTGACGAACGAGCCAAGACCCAGCTCATGACTCTGAAACGGCGAACCGGGATCAAGAACTGGAACGTGCTTTGCCGCTGGGCGCTGTGTGCATCCTTGGCCGAGCCCTCCATACCTGCCGACCAAGAGGTCGGCACGCTGTCTAACGTTGAAATGTCCTGGTCGACCTTCGGCGGGCAAGCCGCCGACATCTATACCGCCATCATCCAGGCCCGGTGCGAGGTCGACGGCATCCCCCAGACCCCTGACGCCCTAGCCAAGCAATTCCGGCTCCACCTCCACCGCGGCATCACCTATCTAGTCGGGACAGAAGACACCAAGACGCTGAACGGTCTGATCAGCCTCGCCATCAAACCATAGTCGCCGGCGATTTCCCCCTGAGCCCATCGAACTCCGAATTCTGCACAACCGCTCTGGAAGTCTCAGGACCCGCTAGAGAGTCTCCCGCTCTATCTCCGAGCGATGGATGTGGCGCACCAACATGATTTGGTGTGCCGTATACTGTGCGGGGTGATGGCGACTTCGTTCGACATCACCTCCACAAAGTTAGATTCCCTTGTCAGATTGCTGGTTTGCCACCGAATGGGGCGAACGAGCCAAAGGAGACGATATGCAGCAGAACCAGCCATCCCTAGACAACATCCGTATCGATGTCATCCAGGCTCTCCAGGATCAGATAGTCGAGAGCTCTAAGGATGGGCCACTCGAACGGGCTCCTGGGAGTCGAGAATCCGTCAAGCTAGAGCAAGCGATAGACTACGCCACTAGCTCTAAACGCAAGAGAACCAGTCCCACGTTCCTTGAATTTGACGTTCTCCGCAACGCCGAGTTCGCTACCAATCGATGGGCAAAGTCCCATGCTCGCCTTCTCAGAGCTATAGCAGCCCACTGCGCACCAAGGCACCAAGCCTTCAATGGACACCTTCAGACAGGCCTCCATCTAGTCGCTGCAGAACGACTAGAACGACCCGGCACCTACACTTCAGGACCTGGTGGGCAGGTTGCTGGCACGGCAATCGTGGTTCAGACAACTCCCGAGGACGAGGCAGTTGCACGCGACCTCGAAGAATGTATCCGAACGAAGGTGGCCACAACTCTCGATCAGCTGGCAAGCGATGTCCTCGATGACATGTTGCTCGAGAAATCAGTATCAGAGACAGCAGAACGGCTAGGGATCTCCAACCGAACCGTTAACCGAACACGACAAAAGATCCGCAACCTGGCGGAGCCCATATTGAGGTCTGAATCGATGGCAGCATGAACATGGGATCTCAACTACCGATGTCCCTGGTGAGCCGTCGCAACTTCAGCGAGGCACGCCACTTCGAGTCTTGATCATTCACTCTTGAATACGGACTTCCAACTGAACAGCGCTCCAACGCGACGGAATAACAACCCTCTTTGAACACTCGGCAAACACAACACTTGAAAGGTTCCCAACATGACAGATCGAATACCCGTAATTCTCACCGGACAAGCCCTGCGGTCTTTGCGCGACTCAGGCTACAGCCTTAGTGCAGCCATTGCGGAAGTTGTGGACAACTCACTCGAAGCTCAGGCGAACACTGTAAAAATCCGGCTTGACCAAAGCAAGAACCGAAAGGGCAAGCAGCACATTCACCGGATTTCGATTAGCGATGACGGCACTGGGATGGATTTGGAGACCCTGCACCATTACCCCCAGATAGGATTCTCGACCCGTTATATGTCGACCACGACTATCGGAAAATTTGGAGTGGGTGCGAAGCTTGCTGCGCTCAATTACAGCGAACGACTTGACGTATGGAGTCGGACGGCAAGCGACATTCCATGGAAGCATGTCTATTTCGACCTTGAAGAAGCTGAAGCTGCTGCCACCGAGGGCGAAGACACTGGCATAGCACCTCCCATCGAAACACCCATCCCGCCAGATCTCAACGATCTCCTTCCTGAAGGTGCTGGAACATTGGTTGTCTGGTCCAAGGTTGATCGCCTTGAAGAAGGCAGGCATGCACAAGATGCAGATTCACTTAGAGTCGAGGTGGAAAAGGAGCTGTCGCGAATTTTCAGATATTTTCTAGACGGTGGAATCGACATCTACGTAAACGAGACTCGGCTTTTGCCTCACGACCCCTTGTTCTTGATGGAAGGCACTTGGGGAGATAAGGCTCTATCCAAGTACTACCAACGTAAGAATGTGGAACCTAAATTCGAGGTAGAGAATCACTATGAGCCAAGCAAAGTAGTTACGGACGAGAGTCTCAATTTCGGCGGAAACCAATTTCTTCTACGTGTTACGGTGCATCCACCTCAAGTTGTTCGTAGTAGAGGAATGGGTGGAGACGAACTGGCAAGGCAGCTACGCGTTCCCGAAAACGAGGGCTCTCTCTCTTTTGTCCGACTAGAACGGGAAATAAATTACACGAATGTTCCGAGAATTCTTCCTTCAGGTGTTGAAAATGCTGATAGATTCATTGGCATAGAAATCCAGTTTACCCCTGAACTGGACGAGTACATGGGTGTTCGCAACGTAAAGCGGGGAGTCGAACCTCACGGCGAACTTCGAACCCTGATTCGGCGCCAACTCAAGAAATGGATTCCCCAGGCGCGGAAAGAGATACAAAACCTGTGGGGCGAAGCATCCCGGCAATCCAGGGAAGCAGATGGAGAGCATTCGGAAATATTGGAAGCCGTCAAAAAGGCAGATCTGACGCTTCCAAAGCATAAAGGGCCTCGACCCAGTCCCGATACAGACAAGGAACAGTTGGACAAGCTTGCTAAGGACATGGGGCATGCAAACTCTGGCGATAAAGACAAATACCTGGAACGTATCTCTGATCTTCCATTTGTTGTAGAGACCGTGGATTTCCCCGGCATGAACTTCATAGACATCCAACACCTCAGCTACCAAACTATCGTTCGGCTAAATCTACGCCATCCCTTTTATCAGGAGCTATGGAAACCTATTCGAGCTATCGCTGACGCACCCCCAAGTAGTGTCAGCGGGGATGAAGCTGCGCAAACGGCACGCCGCACTATGGAAGCGCTAACACTCTTGATCATTGCCTACGCCAAAGCTGAGTCGATGGATGCCGACCCCACCCGTTTCACGGAATTGAGAGATGACTGGGGAAAGTTCCTTCGCACTCTGATGGGCAAAGTCAAGGATGTCCTGTAGATTGCTAAGCGGCTGAACAGGTAACAGGAAGGCTGTGTGAGCTCCCACTTGACCAATCCCGATCAACCCAGCAATTGTTCAATGCTCTCTATGCCGTCAGCCCCGATTGGCAAGATCCCTTCTCCTTCTCCTTGCCATACACCTGAAGTGGGATCAAGAGCTTTGTAGATGTTGTATGAGGTCCGGCAAACACGTGCCAGATCTGATGGCCAACTATATTTTTCAGCAATTTGGCTCATTTGTGAAGAGCGGCTGTTCAGATGTTCCAACCACCTATCCAAGAGTTCTGGACCCAGCAGAGAATCGCTCTTGCTGCTATTCGCACTCGTAGTCGTCATGACAAAATTTTCAATCTGGGAGAGTTTCGTAAGTGACCAAGGCATAACATGATCCAGTGACCTTCGACCAGCATCTAAGGGCACGTCCGAATAGACACATCTATTGTCCTGCACCTCGACGAGATCATCGCGCATTGACCTAGACGGCATGCTCCTGCCGCTACCGAACAGATGTTCATGAATTTGGTATTCTGCGAGGTGTCCTAATTTGTCTTTATTGACTTTTGCCACTACTTCAGCAAATCTGAATTCCACAAGCGGTCTGAGAACTCCAGCGAATTTGGTCAACGCCTTGGCGACACCAGGAATGAACTTAACTTCTTGTCCAAGTGATTCATATAGAAAAGGCTTGGGTTGTCCAGGAATGTTCTGCAATTTATCGATTGGATTCTTCCAAAGACTCCTCTTGGTGTTGACAATTGCTCTGTCCCAATTCTGATCCCACCAGTCCGTCCCACCCACCCGACTCTGCACTACATCAAGGTTCTGGCCTCGAAGATTGCCGCGTCCTTGTTCTTGAAGCTGCCTTCGAAGTAAATGAATCTGTTGCATTACCACGGTGTCATTAGCTACGGACATATCATTTCGTACTTTGTTGGGTGAACTATGGCGTAGTTCGATTTCCCCATAGGGGCGTGCGTGTTCCCAATGAATACCAAGATACCGCTCAGCCAACTCATCCCTGGCAATCGGCCTATTGTCGTCAATCCTCTCTGGAGCCAAATCGAGCAAAGCCAGGAGAAGCCCGAGTTTGTTCGTGCCAGTCATGGAAGCCCTTTCCATGATCTCCAATATCCCTTGAATTGGGTCAAGCCGGGAAGGGTCACCGTGACCAGGATCACTCACAAGAAGGATCCTAGTGATGCAGATTCATCTGACTTGCAGAATCACCGGGCACCGCGGGGCGGCTCTCGTTGTAGAACCCATGGGGGTTGTGACCGCGTGAGGCGGGTGTCAGCTGTCAAATGGTCACGGCGGAAGAAACGTGGTGGCGAATCGGTGTGCGGTGGTTTCGTCTCCAGCGATGGTCAGGTCTGCGACATCCACGCGGCCCAACAGCAGCCCTAGCAGATCGGCTTTCGGCCCCGAGATGGTTGCGTCGGCTTGGTCGGCCTTGCCGGGAGAAGCCGATACCACGCCTTGGGACACTGCCACGTTGAACGATGGGCCGTCGGTGGCCACGAGGTTCCATGAGCCCGATGAGGCTTGGCTGGGAGTGTGGCGTCGTGGGAGCCAGGCGATCCTCATGGGGAGTGCGGCGTCGATGAACGGATCGCTCCAGTCGGAGAGGCCAAGGTCGAGGTCGGTTCCATGCACTTCGACCTCGGTCAACCTCAAGATCGCCAGCTGCAAAAGGGTGATCGGCCCGATGTCGGGATTGTCCTCGGGTTCGTGGACGATTGTGCCATCCCACGCCTCAGGGGGGATCTGGGCCCACAACCCGTCGAGAGCCGCGCTGGCCTCGATAAGCGACTGCACCACATCGGCTGGGCTCTCTTGAGGGCCAGGATGAAGCGTGGACGGCCTCTGCGCCGATCTCCCGCCCGGATAGAAGGCGGTCGGTTGTCCAGCCAGGGCGTCGCTGGTCATCCGATGGCTGGCCTGAGCCCCATACCGGAGATGACAGACGATGTTGAGCCGGCTCCATCCCGGCAGTTGGGAGCCAGCCGAGACGATGTTGGGCTGAACTGCCTCAAGCACCCCGGCCAACTCACGGTGCCTCGACGCAACCGCCTCGACAACGCCAACGCTGCCGGTCACTGCTACAGCTTGACCGCCGCATCGTCCAGTCGCTGATGCACCATGGACATTGCGGTTAGGGCATCGACGAGTTCGATGTCGGTGACATCACGATGCAGTTTGGGATCATGGGCAGTGGGGTTGCGGTAGTCGTTCTTCTTCAGCAATTCGAGCGCATATGCTATCGCCAGGTCTACGAAGGGGGAATCGTCCCATCAGGGGCGGTTCCCCCTGGTTCATTTGTCGGCCATATTTCTATTTCATGTCACAAAGTCTGGATGTAGGCTGATTCCGGCGGAAAGGACCGCATCTATTCGGTTCCGTGAGCTTGCTCTTCTGCCGATTGGCAGAACGTGCCCCGCCTCGGCGGGGCACAGACGCGTCTGGCAGCGTTGGTGTGCGCGCTCACGCTGCTGGCGTTATGATGGAGTTGTACCTATCAAAGGCGCTTAGGCTACAAACCGAACGCCGACTCCTACGGCCGCCTTCGGGCGGTCGTAGCTGTTTTGGAGCATGCACTTCTGCTACATCGACGAGTCTGGCGGTTTCGAAGCGCCGAATCTGAGTCCGGCTGCGACGCCGCTGGTCGCATTCGCCGGAGTCATCTTCCCGGCTTCTGCTATCGCGCCGCTGACTCTTGATCTTCTCGATGTGAAACGGAGATTTAAAGCCCAGCCCCAAAGGCACCACCTCAATTTTCTTCTTGAAGAGATCAAGGGCTCAGCCCTTCGCAGAGGCGTGCGATCAACAAGCCGCCGGGAGAGGCGAGGAAAGCTAGGGGTGCTCCATGAGACTGTCCGTCTGCTCGAAGAACACGACGCTCGCATAGTCGGGCGGATCTTGATCAAGAAGCCCACCGAGGGACTCGATCCCGACAAGGCGTACACACTGTCGGTACAGATCATCGCTCGGCACTTCAACCGATTCCTCGAAGAAAACAACTCTCACGGCCTCATCATGTGCGACAACAGGGCCCATGACGATGACGTACGTGTCTCCCACTCCTTGCTTACCCGGAAGCTCAAGGCCACCGGTGACGAGCTCCCCCGAATCATGGAATCGGTCGTGTTCGCCAGGAGCAGCAACCACGCGGGGCTTCAGATTGCGGACATTGTTGCCTCCGGGCTGCTGTTTCCCATCGCCGCTCGGGCGTACTGCGCTGATTGGACTGGCAGCACCCACGCACACCCCAGATTTGACGAACTCCAGTCCAGGTTCTCTGCCCGGCTGAAGAGGCTTCGGTACCTATATCAAGACGACGAAGGATTGACACGTGGCGGGATAGCTGTCAGCGACAAGTACCGGAACCAGCGTTCCAGACTGCTATTTGGATGATGGGACAAACGCGCTCGCAATTTGCTGTCGCATGAAGGACGCTGTGATGCCTTCGGCTTGGAAGGCGTTACCCGGAGAAGCCGATACCACGCCTTGGGACATTGCCACGTTGAACGATGGGCCGTCGGTGGCCACGAGGTTCCATGAGCCCGATGGGGCTTGGCTGGGGGTGTGCCGTCGTGGGAGCCAGGCGATCCTCATGGGGAGTGCGGCGTCGATGAACGGATCGCTCCAGGGGGGATCTGGGCCCACAACTCGTCGAGAGCCGCGCTGGCCTCGATAAGCGACTGCACCACATCGGCTGGGCTCTCTTGAGGGCCAGGATGAAGCGTGGACGGCCTCTGCGCCGATCTCCCGCCCGGGTAGAAGCAAGCAGACCACCATCAGCGCAACAGAGTCAGTTCAAGTTGGCGTTGTCGGGTACTGTCACTGCCTGCCTGTAGGGTGCCGACCTGCAATCCGATCGCGGGCACCAGCTGACAGGGAGGCGAATGTGAGCCTGACCGAACCCCCAAGAACGAAGGGAAAGGCAGCGGGAAGGATGGGCGGCCGCGCCGGAAGACTTGGCCAAGGCGCCCGTTACGCCCGATCCGGCAGAAATCGCCATTTCGGATTGCGGGTAAAATATAGTGTGAGCATTCTTGGACGACAGGGACGAATGGACCGCCTCTGGCCAAGGTCGGTGTCAGCCACTAGCTTGCCCCACTTGCACCAACGAGTTGTATTGAGCGGGAATGTATGAGTCTGGTAGCTACCAATAGAGAGCGCGCAGCAAAGTGCATTGAGGCCCTCTTGGTTCTGGCTTCAAGGAAGAACTTACAGATCAATCGCACCAAGGTCGCCAAGTTGCTCTATCTGGCTGACCTCCGCTCCGTAGACCAAAGTGGCGCCACAGGGTCAGGGATAGCGTGGCGATGGCTGAATCATGGACCATTCGACAACGTGCTCTCCTCTATAGAAGACGGCCTTGTTCAGAAAGGAATCGTTGAGAGGGAAACAACACGGTGGGGACGGTGGAACGAAAACAGGGAGCACGACCTCAAGGCCGCCCATATATCGTCATCTCTAATTGACGGGTCGGATGCTTTTGTCGCACATATCGATGCCGTCTTGGACGACATGGGGAGCTGGACAGCGAACAGGTTGAAAAAGCACGCCTATCAGACGCCGCCGCTGGTAGAGGCCAAGGAGAACGATGATCGAGGAGGCCTCCTCGATTTGGATGAGAATGAGCAGATTCCCAACATAGGACCGGCTTTGGCCCGATATCAGAGGATTTTGGACGATCAGCCGCCAGATGACACTCCGACAAGCGAAGATTATTCCTTCTTGGTGGAAGAGCTAGAGGCCCTGGCCGATGCACGCGCAAGGGCCACCCGCAGGATTCTGTAGATTCTGTGAGAATCCTGACTGGAGGCGTGTATCTAGTCGCGGACGACGCGATTTCGCTCCCGCCCGACTCAGCGCGGGAATATCATGATGAGCGCCGTCCATTTGTGATTGTCAGCGGCCAAGAATCCAATGACAACCCCGCTTGGCCGCTCGTCTTGGGCTGTCCGATGTCCAGCTCGACAACACACAAGACCCAATTCTGCGTCAAGCTCGCCGCCGGAGAGGCCAATTGCCCTAAGAAGACTTGGATTCGGGTTCCCGCCATCCAGCCACTGGAGAAGAAGGCGCTGGGCGACCACACAGGGCCGTTGCCAGACGAGAAGCTGGAATTGCTCAGGGCAAGGGTGCTGCAATACATGGGACTTGCAGACGGAACCAGCCCGTTCTGAGCGTTACCAACAGAAGCCACGGGTGTTTCGGGCGGGGGCACGGTCGGTGAGCGCATTTTCGCCCTATGTGAGCGAGCAGCTCAAGGCGTACGTCTATCTGTTGATCGATCCGCGCGACGGCGAGATCTTCTATGTGGGCAAGGGAAACGGGAGCCGGGTGTTCGCCCACGCCCAAGATGCCCTTGGCGACGAGGAGGCGGCCAGCGACAAGCTGGATCGGATCAGGGAGATCCATGGCGCAGGCCAACAAGTCGAACATCAGCTGCTGCGTTTCGGGCTCACCGACCGAACGGCATTCGAGGTCGAAGCAGCGGCGATTCAGCTGCTGGGCACAGACGAGCTCACCAACAAGGTCGAGGGACATCACGTTTGGCGGCGGGGCCGAATGACCACTGATGTCGCAATATCGCTCTTTGATGCTCCCCAAGCGCCTGAGATCAAAGAGCGGGTGATCCTGTTTCGGATTCCCCGGCTCTGGTCACCGGAGATGTCCGCCCAGGAACTGTACGAGACAACGCAAGGCTGGTGGACGCTTGGGCCCCGCCGCAATGGCGCCGACTACGCCTTTGCCGTCAACCGGGGAGTCATCCGCGAGGTGTATCGGATTGGCGAGTCCTCACCCTTCAAGTACGTGAACTGCTGAGTTCGAGCTTCGCCTTTAGTTGGGCGAGGCGGGTCGCCGATCTTCAGTTTTCCTTTTGCGCAATCTGCCCAAAATGCCCCACGAGTCGGGAATGAGGCCCCGGTTCACGGTGATTGACGGCAGCACCTTGGGCATGCGGACTTCGTTCTCATTGTGGTCGCTGCCCTGGGGTTCGGTGCTCATGTGATCAGGCTATCTGCAAGAGCCAGTATGAGAAGGTGCCTGTGTCAGACAAGGCTCCGAGAAAATAAACCCCCGCCATGCCCTGCTGAACAGGGCAGGCGGGGGAGATTGAGGTCACCCTAGCCGAGCGCATGGGCAATCACAATGAAATACTGAAGGCCTATGGAGAGCTGGAGCGACACAGACCCGCTCCTAGATTCGAATGCCGCCGTCGACCTTGCCCGCACGGTGATGAGCGATGACGCAGCAAGATTCTGGTTGCGCTCACCAAACCCAAATCTTGGCTACGAGAGGCCGCTAGACCTGGTTGCAGCAGGCAACAACCAACGAGTGACCGATCTGCTGCTCGCCTTGGCCGAGGGCGTCACCGCCTAGGTGCAGAACGAAGAAGGAGGAGGGTGCCCATGACTGAGCCGAGCGATATCGACCAGAAGGGCTCTGGCGACCATCCCCCTATCCTGCGCGGCGAGGAGTTGACCGAATCCATCCTGCGGTCGCTGAAGCTTGCCGCCAAGCAAGCCCATCTCGTGGCATATCAAACCGGCACGGGGGTGGTGACGCGGCGCAACGGCAAAATGGCAGTTGTTCCTCCCGACCCGGCCATGTACGAAGACCTCATTCCGCCTCCCTTCCAACCCAGCGAGTAGGGGCATCCGAAAAGGTTGGAGGGCGTATTCGCCTGTCAATCGAATTGGCGTGACAGGGGGAAGTCATTCGTGGTTGACGGGCAACTGAAAATATCGTTTACCTCATGCTGTCGCCCCACGTAGTCGAACTCGAGGTTCTAGAGCCGTACAAGCTCTGGCTGCGGTTCGACGACGGCACCAGCGGCATTGTCGACATGTCGGATAGCACAGCCCTTGGCGGCGTCTTCGCGGCATGGACTGACCAGGACTTCTGGCGCTCTGCACATTTAGTGGCCGATTCCGGTGCAGTGGCGTGGGACGATGGCACTGAAGTCGATGTCTGCCCGCTAAGCCTCTATCTCGACGTCACCGGCCAATCTTTCGACGAACTGTCCTCCGAGAACTTCTCAGCCATCTCTGACTAACCGGCAGTGCCCGATCTCAGCCGCCTTTTCGGCTCCGTGATCTCGATGTGCGCCCGTAATCACAGTCCCCCGTGGGCAGTGCCTCCACTGCTTCGCCGTGTTTCTGGACCGCCATCGCCAAATCGTGTTGGGTTTGCAGGTTCATCCAAAACTGAGGCTCAGCGCCGAACCAGTGGCCGAGCCGAAGCGCCGTATCACCGGTGATCGACCGCTTGCCGGCAATGATCTGAGATACCCGATTGGGCGGCACGGCAATCTGGCGAGCTAGCTCGGTCGGCGTGATCCCGAACTCCTCCAACTCGCCCTTGAGCACCTCCCCCGGATGAACAGTTCTTTGCAACATTCCTGCCTCCCGGTCCTATAGCCAAAGAAAGACCCGGCCCTCATGGAGCCGGGTGGGTGTGTCAAATGTACCGCGTCAACCAGCCAACCTCGACCTCAATTTGGGTCACGTAGATCTCCTCGCGCTCCCGCTCGATTGCATCGACAGATGCACTTTCGAATGGCAGCGTGAGGAGCGGGCCCAGCGGTCACACCAGTATCTCGAGGGTCAATCGAATTGCCGGAGCGGACTTGGGGAAGCGACCGGCCACGTCCAGGAGCGCAGCCGGCTGGTTTCCCCTGATTCGCAGCCAGCGTTTGAGGGCTTCCAGGGCCTGGTCGGTTCCGTAGAGGTGCCGCAGGCGGTACGCATCGACGATGGTTCGGGTCGGACTGTAGATGCCTATGGGAAGTTGGTCGGTAACTGGAGTCGTCGTGCGGCCGATGTCGAAGGTGTCGGAGTCGAATCGGTGCCAGGTGACCGGTGCCTCCGTCTTGGGCGGCCGTTGCGACCGAGGCAATGCGGCGTTGATGGCCAGCGGGATGTCGTCAGTTAGGTCGTGGTATGCCAGCGCCGATGTCAGGCACAGCGTTGCCTTCGGCGCGCGGATGGCGACTTCGACCAGATCAGGGTCAGCCTCGAATCCTGGATGGGCGTAGATGCCTCGGGCAATGCGGTCAATATCGCCGCAATCTCGCATCCGATACAGGTCGCGATCAGAGATGCCAGCGTTTCGCGCGTCGGCATGAGTAAAGACCTCCGGCAAACCGGTGGTCGCCTTCGCAGACATGTATGAAAGTGTAGCCTGACTATCACTGTCTAGCTACATATTCATACGACAGGCTTGAGCCTCGTCCTACCCTCTCTCCTCCGAAATCAAAACCGACCCCACCTGACGAGGCAGGGGTGCTGTCACACCTGCCCGGTATCCTCCTGGACCCATGAAGCCTGGGAGCCCCAAATGAACAACGACAATCTCTGGGAGACCAATGCCCTATAGCGCTGGATTTTGAGCCGATGACCCTGCAACTAGCGCTGATAGACGCGGAAACACCCACTGCGCCCATGGGGCTTGAGTACCACTCTGATTTCTTGGCTGCCTCCGACGAGGAACGCCTGCTCGCTCACGCTCCTATCGACAGCCCTGAGTGGCTTACTGACCTGTCCCGGCGTGTAATGCACTTCGGCTACAAGTACGACTACACCAGTCGGAGAAGCAAAATCTGAAGTTGCGTTCTGTATAGAATTCTGTACAATCCTCCTACAGCCAAACCCGACGCCTGCAGGAGACTCCCATGACCCCACTTACCGAGGCCCGCAGCCGCCTCAGCGAAATTGTGGATGATGTTGCTTCGACCGGATCGACGATCGAGATCTCTCGTCACGGACGGCCTGTAGCTGTGGTCATGAGCTACGAGGAGTACGAGTCGCTACTGGAAACGCTGAACATCCTCGCCGATGACGCGACCATGGATGCCATCGCTGAAGCCGAGCGAGAAATCGCTTCAGGCGATCTAGTCGAACTCGACTGAGGCCTCGTGGCAAAGTTGGCGCGCCGCGCCGAGAAGGATCTCAACGCCCTGCCCGAGCCGCTGGCGGTCAAAGCAAGGGAGATAATCCGGCGTCTCGATCAAGAGCCTCATCTAGGCAAGAAACTGTCTGGACCCCTTCAAGGCAAGCGTTCTACCCGCCTGGGGCGGTCGCATCGAATCATCTACACCGCAAGCGAAGGCCAGGTCATCGTGCTGACGATTTCACACAGAAGGGATGCCTACCGCTGATGCTGGAAGTGGTCACCGGAGATGTCCGCCGAGGAACTGTACGAGACAACGCAAGGCTGGTGGACGCTTGGGCCCCGCCGCAATGGCGCCGACTACGCCTTTGCCGTCAACCGGGGAGTCAACCGCGAGGTGTATCGGATTGGCGAGTCCTCGCCCTTCAAGTACGTGAACTGCTGAGTTCGAGTTTCCCTTGGCTGGGCTATGAGGCTGCCAGGTAGTCCGTGTCGTCTCGGACGAGGTTGAACTTGTTCTCGTCGAGGTTGTGGTTCCAGATGTTGCGGTCCGGAACTGTCAGCTGGCCACGGGGCGACTTCGGCTTCCACCAAGAAACAGTCTCCACGCGCTTGCCAGTCGCTAGTGCATGCTCAACTGCTGGGAGGAGATCAGCGTCAGCGGTGGCGACGATTGCTACGTCGTAGCTGTCCTTTGTAGCACCAATGGCGATATCGAGTGCCATCATGACGTCCACACCTTTTTCGATGCCGCGAAAGTACTTCGACCCGTCCCTGGCAATTGTTGGGTAGTACTTCAACGGACGTGTGAATAGCTCCACTTCCGGAAACCCCCGCCATCGAGCCCTTTGACGGTCGAATGACTGGCAGACTCTCTCGTGGCCAATCCCAGTCACCGGCTGCCCTCGGTAGACCCTGACTCCGGTCAAGACCCGGTCGGGGTCAACTGGCAGTCCGAGGTCCCGTAGCAATTGTCCATACCGGTGGGGATAAATGTTGCCGACCGGCGGTGGGACCTTGCCGGTCCCGCCGAACAATTCGCGAGCGCTGAAGTAAACGTTCTGGTAGTCGATGAAAACGACGACTCTTGTGCCAGACATGGCTCCGAAAAAAATAAACCCCCGCCTGCCCTGCAACGCAGGCCAAGCGGGGAAGAATGAGGCCACCCTATCCGGTCTCCTACTCGTTGACAACGAATAAAGGTGATGCGGGCGGGTTGGCGAAAAAAATAGCCCCGCCATGCCCTGCGGAGCAGGCCAGGCGGGGAATACTGAGAACAGAGTACCCGTGAATGTGGTTAGTCGCAACGGAATTGTCTTCGGCCACATTCAAACTAGGGTCGGGTGGCGTGCGACATGGGTTGACGATGCCGTTGTTCGGGGCGTTGGCCGACCTTGTGGCGTTTGGGGACATCGCTGAGGCTGCTGATGAGGCCGGTCTTGACGGGGTGTTCGTTTGGGACCATGTCCTCAGCCCGGTTGAGGGCCAGTGGGCGATTGCTGATCCATGGGTTGCCCTGGCCTCCGCGGCAACCCGCAGCCAGCGAATCAAGATCGGGCCGATGGTCACCCCGCTGCCTCGTCGCCGGCTCATCAATGTCTCGCAGGCAACGCAGTCGCTCGACCAGCTCAGCGGGGGACGGGTGATTCTCGGACTCGGTCTCGGCAGCGACTGGGCTCGGGAGCTCTCAGCCTTCGGCGAGCCCGATGACCAAGCTGAGCGGGCGGCGAAGCTGACCGAAGGGGCTGAGCTGTTGTGTCGCCTGTGGTCTGAAGAGCAAGTACAGCACCGCAGCGACGCCTGGGTGATCGATGATGTGCAGGTCCATCGCCTGGACGGCCAGCGCCGCCGCATCCCCATCTGGTTTGGCTGCGCCCACGGGTCGCTGGCGCCGGCTCGGCGAGCAGCCCACTACGACGGCATCTACCCCATCGACACCGACGTGGAGGGCTTCAAGCGCATCGTCGATGCCGTGTTCGAACAGCGAGGCACCCTCGACGGGTTCGACTTCGCCTGCTCGGCCCACCCCAGCATCGACACCGCGCCATTCATCGACGCCGGAGCAACCTGGCTGCTCCACGCCTTCTGGCCCGGCAACACCCCCGACCAAGTACTCCGCTTTATCACCCGGTTTGCCCAGGAATAGGCCGGCTTCCCTCCGTTGATAGCAGGCATCGAGCTTAGACGGATGAATTCAGCAATCTGGGCGCTCTGTCGCCTGTAAGCTGTAGCCGGCGGAGAGGACCGCACTTATTCGGTTCCGTGAGCTTGCTCCTCTGCCAACGAGCAGAACGTGCCCCGCTTCGGCGGGGCACGGACGCGTTTGAAATCCCTTGATGCATATACTGAGAGCGCATTCAACATCGGCGCTTAGGCCCAAAACCGAACGCCACACACTACGGTCGCCAAAGGCGGCCGTAGTTCTATTTCCGCTGGGCCTTTCTGCTACATCGATGAGTCCGGAGGATTCGAAGCACCAAACCAGAGGCAACGGGCAACACCACTTGATGGGATATCACATTGAGCCGCCTATCGTGTTCCTGCATGGCCCAAAAGCAGATCTACGTGATTGCTGGCCCTAACGGCGCGGGCAAGACCACGTTTGCGATGAGCCACTTGGCAAGCGAGGTGCCTGGTCTCCACTTTGTCAACGCCGACCTCATTGCTGCTGGATTGTCACCGCTTGATCGCGGGACAGGCGTGGAAGCCACAGCCGGCCGGCTGATGCTGGCCGAAATCAACCGTCTAGCTGCCCAGGGGCGCAGCTTTGCTTTCGAAACCACCCTGGCGGGCCGCAGCTACCTGAGGCGCATCGACCAGTGGCGACGTGACGGCTATCGAGTGGTGCTGGTGTATCTGAGTCTTGGCAGCCCCGAGGATGCTGTGCGGCGGGTAGCGGAGCGGGTGAGACAAGGAGGCCATTTGGTGCCCGAAGATGTAGTTCGAAGGCGCTTTGATGCTGGACTGCGGAATCTGCGTGAGCTCTACGTTGGTAGGGTTGACGAGTGGAGAGTGTTGGATAACACCGGACCGGTGCCGCTGCTTGTCGAACAAGGCATGAACCGTGACTGAGCCGAGCGATATCGATCAGAAGGACTCTGGCGATCATCCCCCTATCCTGCGCGGCGAGGAGTTGACCGAATCCATCCTGCGGTCGCTGAAGCTGGCCGCCAAGCAAGCCCATCTCGTGGCATACCAAACCGGCACGGGGGTGGTTACCCGGCACAATGGCAAGGTGCAGGTTGTGCCTCCCGACCCGGCCATGTACGAAGACCTCATTCCGCCTCCCTTCCAAGCGGACGATTAGGGGCCTTCGCCAGGGCTCGAGGGCGTATCGCCCGCATTCGCAGCCGTCGGCAATTCTTTGCCGGTCTGTTCAGTCCTTGTGGACGTCGAATAGTTCCAAGCGGCCGGTTTGGTTGGCCCAGGTGATGATTTGGGAATCGGCGGTGGCCAGCTGGAAGCCGCCTTGGAGTGCGGTGGCGACGATCATGCGGTCCATCGGATCCTTGTGGAATCCCTCGTCTTCTAGCTGGACGGCGCGCACCATGAGGTCTCCTGAGGGAGCGATCTCCCGGAGGCCGTCAGACAGCAGGCGCAACCGCAGATTGGCCGTGGGCGGCAGTCGCAGCGATCTGTTGGCGGGCCTGCGTCGCAACAGCTCCAACTCCCAGAACGTCGCCGCCGACACCGCGGCCTGGCTCTCGATGATTGCGGCGTCGATCTGATCCATGCGCCCGCCGGTCATCTTGGTGGTGTCGCCGGTGGCACACCAGACCAGGACGTGGGTGTCCAGCAGTATCACGAAGCGGGTTCATCGGGCCGGGCCGACTCCGACCACCACTGCTGGTTGTCTTCCCACTCGGCCATGATCTCGTCCCACTCCTGTTCGGAATAGGCCCCTTCGCTGGGATCGTCAATAGCGGGCATCATTCCCCGATACCGCCCTTGAATCCCCCGGGGCTCAAACCCAGCCGGCACCAGGCGGGAGACCGGGCGGCCATGCTTAGTAATCACGATCTGCTCCCCGGACTCATTGACCTCGTCCATGAGCTTCAAGCACTTGGCCTTGAACTCCCCAGCGGAGATGGTGCGATACGGCACATCCAGCGACATCCCTCAACGATAACAGCCCCCGATATATATGACCATATAAATGGTCACATTTGTTGTCTCTCTGCCATGGCTAACTAGCCGGCAGTATCGGAGCCTTCGCTGGCGCGAAAACCGGCACCGCGTAGCGAACTGTGTGTTCTAGGCTGCATGGCGTAAGCCCTTGCTAGCCTCTCCCGTTTTCGGTGAAGCGACCTTGGGCATGGAGGCCGGGGTTTGGCGGTGACGACCGCCAAACCCAGGGCCTTGCTTCCTCCATTCACCCCGCCAAATTCGCCTGAAGATGAACCCACTTCGCAATCTGCGGGTTGAGATACTCCGAAACTGTAAGCTGAGAATGTCTGAAATTGTAGGTTGAAAACTCAAGAAACTGTAGGCTAAACTCTCTTAAAATTGTAGGACAACAGAGAGCCTGCACCCCCGACACCAACCAACATGACCGACACACTCACGCCAACTGGCTACATCTCACGAGTAAGCGACCCAACAATTGCCGAATCCCTCACGGCCATGCCTGCCATCGTCATAGAGGGGCCGAGGGGATGCGGCAAGACTTGGACCGGACGCAATTTCGCCAGAAGTGAGGTGCTGTTCGACAAAGACGTGAACGCGCGAATGTCCGTTTCAGCGACACCTGGCTACATATTGGAAGGTGACGAACCACGCTTGCTGGATGAATGGCAGCTAGCTGACGAAGTCTGGAATCAGGTTCGACATGCTTGCGATGAAGGGCACCAAACCGGCAGGTTCATCCTTACCGGCTCCGCGTTACCACCCGACGACATCACCAGGCACTCCGGCGCGGGTCGGATTGGGCGAGTGCGTATGCGGCCAATGTCATTGCTTGAGACCGGCGAATCCACCGGTGAAGCGTCGCTACGAACGCTGCTCAGCGGCGAAGAAACGGCAGTTCGGCGCCCAGATGCCTCATTTGAAGATGTTGTAGAGGCGGTGTGCCGGGGTGGATGGCCTCGGAATCTCGACAAATCCGTCCGATCAGCCCAAATTCTCCTGCGCAACTATCTCGGTGAAGTTTGTCGCACCGATATCTCCGCAGTCGACGGAGTGGTTCGCGACCCTGCTGGCGTTGAGAGGCTCTTGATGTCATTCAGTCGCAACATCGCCACTCTGGCTTCGTTTTCGAAACTGGCTAAGGAAGCGTCTGGAGAGCGGGGACTCAACCGGACTACCGCAACTGAGTACGTTCGGTCGTTGGAACGCCTGTTCATTGTGGAAGACCTGTCTCACTGGTCTACACACCTTCGATCTCGGGCAACGCTTCTCAGTTCACCCAAGCGTCATCTCGTCGACCCTTCACTAGCGGCCGCAATATTGGGAGCCACCCCTGGGCGGTTGCTCAAGGAACTCAAGGCATACGGATTCTTCTTTGAATCGCTGGTAGTACGAGATCTGCGCATCTACAGCGAAGCGTGCGACGCCAGGGTCTACCACTACCGAGATAGCGACGAACTGGAGGCGGACGCCATCGTCGAGACCCGTGATGGACGATGGATCGCTGTTGAAGTCAAGATCGGTGGCCAGGAGTTGATCGAGGAGGCCGCCCAGTCCTTGCTGCGCCTGAAGGAGAAAGTGGACACCGACCGAGTGGGCGAGCCGTCCAAGCTGCTCATCATCACCGCCACCGGCTACGGCTACGACCGACCCGACGGCACCACCGTCCTCCCCATCACCGCCCTCGGCCCTTAGTCACCCGGTGCGGACGGTCCTTGAACCGGGGGAGATGGCGAGGGAGAGGGCTACGGCGAGG
>JAPOVT010000028.1 GCA_026708015.1 bacterium | reverse complement strand
CACTGTTGCCACCACCGACGATGAGGTCCACGAGACTTTTCAGAGGGTCATTGTCGTGATAAACGCAGGCAGCGGCTATACGACGTCATCCACGCAGGTCGGCGCAACCGTGAATCTGACCGACAACGACTCGCCGTCGGTGGTTCCGGTGGTGAGCGTGGTCGGGGGTGCGGATGTGTCTGAGGGCGGCAGCGCGTCGTTCACGGTGACTGCCAGTCCGGCTCCGGCTGCGGCGTTGGCGGTGTCGGTAACGGTCGCGCAGATCGGCGATTATGCGGCTGCGGGCACGACGGGCGTCAAGACGGTGACGATTCCCACCGGCGGCAGCAAGGCCTACACCGTGGCGACGGTGAACGACAGCGCGGACGAGGCTGACGGGTCGGTGTCGGTCACGGTGGGGTCGGGTACTGGTTACACGGTGTCGTCCACGCAGGCCTCGGCGTCGGTGGCTGTGTCTGATGACGACGACCCGCCGAAGAAGCAGACGCCGCCTGTGAAGGTGTGCAAGACCACCGACACGGCGTTGCTGGCGCGGGTGGCTGCCAAGGCGGCTGATCCGTGGGGCGGCGCGCGCCCTGATCTGGTGGAGACGTTCACCCGTTCGCACAACACGATGCTCGGTGCTGATGATTACACGGTGGCTGATTTGAAGGCCCGCCCCGATCGCCAGACCTCCAACTGGCAGGGCGCGGGGCCGAATGCGCTGTGGCAGAGCATCTACGCCGAGTTGGACCGTCTCCAAACATGCCGTGCCGCACCCGCGAAAACAGACACGCCCCCGCCCCCGCCCCCGCCCCCGCCTCCGCCTCCGCCTACTCCGGAGGTCAGTGTCACAGCGGGCGCAGGTGTCACCGAAGGCAGTGCTGCGGTGTTCACTGTGGCCGCTGACCCAGCGCCGTCCGCGGCGTTGACTGTGACAGTCACCGTCGCCCAGACCGGCGACTTCGGCGTCACAACAGGTTCCAAGACTGTGGTCGTGTCCACGACAGGCTCAGCGCAGTTGTCGGTGGCAACGACGGGCGACAATGTCGATGAGGCTGACGGGTCGGTGACAGTCACGGTCAGCACGGGCAGCGGCTACACGGTGTCGGGCACGCAGGGCGCCGCGTCGGTGGCGGTGTCCGATGACGACGACCCACCGCCTCCACCACCCCCGCCTGTGGTGGTGCCGGTTGTGAGCGTGACGGCTGGTGCGAACATCACCGAGGGCGGCACGGCGTCTTTCACGGTGACTGCTACCCCTGCGCCGTCCGCGGCGTTGAGTGTGACAGTCACGGTCGCCCAGTCCGGTGTGTGGGGTGTGGCAACGGGTTCTAAGACGGTCACGATCCCGACCACGGGTTCGGCGCAGTTGTCGGTGGCGACGACGGGCGACAATGTCGATGAGCCTGACGGGTCTGTGTCGGTGACGGTGAACACCGGCAGCGGCTATACCGTGTCGGGCACCCAGGGCACTGCCACAGTTCAGGTTGCCGATGACGACGACCCACCGCCTCCACCACCCCCGCCTGTGGTGGTGCCGGTTGTGAGCGTGACGGCTGGTGCGAACATCACCGAGGGCGGCACGGCGTCTTTCACGGTGACTGCTACCCCTGCGCCGTCCGCGGCGTTGAGTGTGACAGTCACGGTCGCCCAGTCCGGTGTGTGGGGTGTGGCAACGGGTTCTAAGACGGTCACGATCCCGACCACGGGTTCGGCGCAGTTGTCGGTGGCGACGACGGGCGACAATGTCGATGAGCCTGACGGGTCTGTGTCGGTGACGGTGAACACCGGCAGCGGTTATACCGTGTCGGGCACCCAGGGCACTGCCACAGTTCAGGTTGCCGATGATGACGACCCGCCCCCGCCGCCTCCTGTTGGGGCGGCCCTGTCAATACGAGACGCCGAGGTCTCGGAGAACGGCCGCCGCTTCTTGAGGTTCATGGTGTATCTCAGCGAGACGCCCGACGAGACCGTCACAGTGCAGGTCACCACACGCGACGGCACCGCCACCCACGGCGCCGACTACCGGGGCTACGCCACCCCTAGCCGGACGTTGAGGTTTGCCGCGGGCACAAGGCTGCTGTACCGCTACATCTACATACCGATCCTCGACGATGACACCACCGAAGACGACGAGACCTTCCAAGCCGTCCTCACCAACCCGACCGGCGCCCCCATCGCCCGCGGCACAGCCACCATCACCATCAAAGACAACGACTGACACCAACCCCCGAGGCCCCGCCACCCTCGCCAACACCACCGCCACCATCAAAGACACCAACTGAGCGACCCAAAACCAGGCTTGGCCGCAGCCGCGGGGTGGGCTGATTGGATGTCTGGGGGATAGGGGGCAATCACATGGTGGCGGTAGCATCGGGGATCGTGGCCGTTTTGCTCCGAATGAGAACTGACTATTGCGGCGAGTTGCGCGCCGATGACATCGGCCGGGAGGTGGCGGTGTGCGGATGGGTGGACCGCCGCCGGGAGCACGGCGAGAACCTGGCGTTCATCGACCTGCGGGATCGCACCGGGGTGATCCAGTGCGTGGTGGATGAGCGCCACGATCTGCGCTCGGAATACGTGGTCCGCATCAGCGGAACAGTGCGACCTCGGCCCGAGGGCACCGCCAATCCCAAGCTGGACACCGGCGAGGTGGAGATTGGCGATTGCCAGGTAGAGGTTCTGTCCGCCGCTGAGCCCCCGCCGTTCCCGCTGCACTCCCGCACCGAGGTGGACGAGAACGTGCGCCTGCGCTATCGCTACGTCGACCTGCGGGGGGAGCGCCTTCAGCGCAACCTGGAGCTGCGGGCCACGGTGAACAGCGCCATCCGCCGCTCCATGGAGGCCCAGCGCTTCATCGAGATCGAGACCCCCATGCTGGTGGCCTCCACCCCCGAGGGGGCCCGCGACTTCATGGTGCCCTCCCGCCTGCACCCGGGCCGGTTCTACGCCCTGCCCCAGTCGCCCCAGATCTTCAAGCAGCTCTGCATGGTGGGGGGCATCGACCGCTACTACCAGATCGCCCGCTGCCTGCGCGACGAGGATCTCCGGGCCGACCGCCAGTTCGAGTTCATGCAGCTCGACGCCGAGGCCAGCTTCGCAAGCCAAGACGACGTGATGGCCTTCATCACCGAGGCGGTGGCCGCCGCGGTGGAGGCGGTTACCGGAACCCGTCCCGACGAGCCCATCTTCATGACCTGGACCGACGCAATGGAGCGCTACGGCGCCGACAAGCCCGATGTGCGTTTCGGCATGGAGCTGGTCGAACTGACCGAGCTGTTCGATGGCACCGAGGCCAAGGTCTTCCAGGTGGAGTGCGTGAAGGGCATCAACTGCAAAGGGGGCAGCCAGAGCCTGGGGCGCAATGCCATTGACGAGCTCACCCGCAAGTGCCAGCAGTGGGGGGCCAAGGGTCTGGCCTGGTTCCGGGTGGGCGACGACGGCGCCCTTGACGGCGCGTTGACCAAGTTCATGTCCGACGAGGAGCAGGCCGCGCTCGGCCCGGCCATGGGCGCCGAACCGGGCGACCTGCTGCTGTTGATCGCCGACCGCCGATCCAAGGTGCGCGACATCCTCGGCCTGCTCCGGCTGGAGCTGGGCCGACCGCCCATCACCGAGGGCGGGCTGAACTTCGTTTGGGTAACCGAGTTCCCGCTGTTCGAGTCCATCGACGACCAGGGTCGGCCCATCGCCGCTCACCACCCCTTCACCATGCCCCATCCCGACGATGTGGGCTTGCTGGACGGCTCGGGCGAAGAACTCTTGGCGGTGCGCTCTCAGGCCTACGACCTGGTGCTCAACGGCTGGGAGCTGGGCTCGGGCAGCGTGCGGATCCACCGCCCCGACATCCAAAGGTCGGTGTTCCGGGCCCTGGGTATCAGCGACGAAGACGCCGAGACCCGGTTCGGCTTCCTCCTCGACGCCTTCCGCTACGGTGCCCCGCCCCATGCCGGGTTCGCTTTCGGCATCGACCGCCTGGTGGCCATCTTGGCCGGCGAGGAGAACATCCGCGAGGTGATCGCCTTCCCCAAGACCCAATCAGGCGCCGATCCGCTGTCCAACTCGCCCACCTCGATATCCGACCGCCACCTCGACGAGCTCGGCCTGCGCGTGCTCCCACCCCCCGCCGCTGGGTAGGTAGAGGAGCGCCGGATGGCGAAGAGCGACGACCTGTTTGCCGCCGCCGCTGCCGAGCGCCTGGCCAAGACCGCGCCGCTGGCCGACCGGCTCCGGCCCCGCAGCCTTGACGAGCTAGTAGGCCAGGAGCATCTGCTTGGCCGGGGTAAGCCACTCCGCAGTCTCATCGAGTCCGACCGGCTGTCGTCGGCCATCTTGTGGGGGCCGCCGGGTACGGGCAAAACCACCATTGCCCGATTGGTGGCCGGCACCACCGCCCAGGCCTACGTCCAACTCTCCGCGGTCGCCGCATCGGTTAAAGACGTGCGAGAGGTCATGGCCTCGGCCCGCGACCGCCTCGGGCAACACAATCAGGGCACGATCTTGTTCCTCGATGAGGTCCACCGCTTCAACCGGGCCCAACAGGACGCCCTTCTGCCCGCAGTGGAGTCTGGGCTCATCACCCTGATTGGGGCCACAACCGAGAACCCGTATTTCGAGGTAAACCCGCCGCTGCGGTCCCGCTCCACTCTGTTCCGCCTTGAGCCGCTAGACGCCGAAGCGCTGGGCGAATTGCTCCACCGCGGGCTGCGGGCCGAGGGCGCTGAGGCCGATGACGACGCCTTGGACCACCTGGCAACCCAGGCCGCGGGCGACGGTCGCCAAGCCCTGACCAGCCTGGAAGTGGCCGTCGCCCTGGCATCGGCGCGCCCTGACGAATCTCCCCGAGTCACCCTGGCCGATGCCGAGAACGCCCTGGGGGCCAGCGCAGTCCGCTACGGCCGTGACGAGCACTACGACATCATCAGCGCCTTCATCAAAAGTTTGCGGGGGTCCGATCCCGATGCCGGGCTGTACTGGCTGTCCCGGATGCTGGAGGCAGGGGAAGACCCCCGATTCATCGCCCGCCGGATGGTGATTCTGGCCTCAGAGGACATCGGCATGGCTGATTCCCAGGCTCTGGTGGTGGCCGATGCGGCGGCCCGAGCGGTGGAGTTTGTCGGGCTGCCCGAAGCGCAGCTCAACCTGGCCCATGCGGTGGTGTATCTGGCCACCGCCCCCAAGTCGAACACCATCACCACTGCGCTGGGGAAGGCCCGAGCCGACGCCAGCGACGGCAGCGGAGAGGTGCCTCCCCATCTCCGAGACGCCCACTATAAGGGGGCGGCCGGTCTAGGGCACGGCCAGGGCTACGTGTATCCTCATGATGATCCCCAGGGCTGGGTGACCCAGCAATATCGCCCTGATCGCTTTGATGACGAACGCTATTACCATCCTTCAAAACACGGTGCCGAAGAGGAGATTTATCAGCGAATGATGGGCCGGAAAACCGACAGCAACGACAGCGAGGAAAGCTGATGGCCAAGCGATTCGTATGGTTCGCCGCCGGGGCGGGCGCGGGCGCGGCCGGAGCGTCTTATGTGCGTCGCAAGCTGCGTCAAGCCGCCCAGCGTGCTGTTCCGATTCGACCGAGTTCTGGGGCCAGCGCTCGAATCAAGGCTGCGGCTGCCGAGGCTCGGGCTGCTCTGGCCGAGGGCACCGCCGCGGTTCGGCGCTATCGGGCCGAGATCGCCCGCCGGTCTCTCGACGATCCGCCGGGGCGATAGGACGGCGCATTGATCCCCAAGCGAGCCCAGGAGATCCGCAGCGCATTCACCTCCTTCTTCGGCGAGCGGGGCCACGCGGTGCTGCCGTCGGCCAGCCTCATCCCCCGCGACCCCACGGTGCTGTTCACCGTGGCCGGCATGGTGCCGTTCAAGCCCTACTTCTTAGGCGAGGAGGCATCTCCGCATCCTCGGGCGGTCACCGTCCAGAAATGCGTGCGGGCGGGCGGCAAGCACAATGACCTCGATGAGATCGGGCGCACTCGCCGCCACCTCACCTTCTTCGAGATGCTGGGCAATTTCAGCTTCGGCGACTATTTCAAAACCGAGGCCATCGACTGGGCCTGGGAATTCGTCACCGAGGGACTCGGCTTCGACCCTGACCGGCTCTGGGTGACCGTTCACCTCACCGACGATGAAGCCGCCGAGATCTGGCGAGATGTGGCCGGTGTGTCTCCCGAACGGATCCAGCGGTTGGACGAAGACAACTACTGGCGCATGGCCGACACTGGCCCGTGCGGCCCGTGCTCTGAGATCTTCTTCGACAAAGGACCGGAATTCGGCCCCGATGGCGGTCCGGCCCACGGCGGCGACGAGCGGTTCCTGGAGTTCTGGAACTTGGTCTTCATGCAGTACGACCAGCGTCCCGACGGCCAGGTCCCCCTGCCCAAGCCCAGCATCGACACCGGTGCTGGTCTGGAGCGCATCCTCACCCTGATCCAAGGGGTGGAGTCGGTATTCGACATCGACGAGATGGCCGAATTGGTGGGCGAAGCCTCCGCGGTTGCCGGGGTAAAGCTGGGGGCGGCCGAGCACAGCGATGTCACGCTGCGGATTCTGGCCGAGCATGCCCGCACCATGACCTTCCTCATTTCCGATGGGGTGTTCCCCTCCAATGAGGATCGGGGCTATGTGCTGCGCCGCATCATGAGAAGGGCCATCCGCCGGGCCTACATGCTCGGAGTGACCGAGGTGGTCACCCCCAAGCTGGTGGACAAAGTGGTCGACATCATGGGTTCCGACTATCCCGACCTCGCGGCCAATCACAGCTTCGTGCGCGACGTGGTCGCCCGCGAGGAGGGGAGCTTCCGATCGACTCTGGCCCAGGGATCGCAGATCCTCGACGATGCCATCGACCGCCTGGGCGACGGCGAGGCGCTGTCGGGCGACTTGGCCTTTATGTTGCACGACACCTACGGGTTCCCCTTCGAGGTGACCGAGGAGACCGCCCGGGAGCAGGACGTGGCCGTGGACCGGGACGGGTTCGACCAGCTCATGGAAGTCCAACGCACCCGAGCCCGCCAGGACTTTCAAGCCCGGCACGCTACCTCAGCCGATGTGTCGGCCTACGCCGCGCTGGTGGCCGAACACGGTCCCACTGAGTTCATCGGCCGGGACTTCGACACCGCCGAGGCCGTGGTTCTGGCCGTCACCGACGACGGCATCGTCTTGGACCGCACCCCGTTCTATGCCGAAGCTGGCGGCCAAGTGGGCGACACCGGAACCATCACCTCGCCCACCGGATCGGCCCGAGTCACCGACGCCACCTATGTGGTGCCCGAGCTGCACTTGCATCACACAGAGTCCCTCGACGGCGAGGTCACCGCCGGACAAACCGTGATCGCGGCCATCGACGCCGACCGCCGTGCCGCCATCCGTCGCAACCACACCGCCACTCACCTGCTGCACTGGGCGCTGAAGGAGGTGCTAGGCGACCACGTCAAACAGCAGGGCTCTCTTGTAGACGGCGAAAGGCTGCGCTTCGACTTCACCCACTTTGAGGCGCTGACCGCCGAGCAGATCACTGAGATAGAGCGGCTGGCCAATGCCGACATCCTGGACAACCCCGCCACCCGCCACTACGAGACGTCCATGGCCGAGGCCATGGAGGCCGGAGCTATTGCCTTTTTCGGCGACAAGTACGGAGATCGGGTCCGAGTGCTCGAGGCCGGCCCGCACTCTACCGAGCTCTGCGGTGGTACCCATGTGCGGGCATTGGGCGATATCGGCCCAGTGAAGGTGGTGTCGGAGGGCTCCATCGGGGCCAACATCCGCCGAATCGAGGCGGTGAGCGGCACCCGTCCGGTGGAGTTGCTCACCGAGCGGGAGCAGGTGCTGGCTCAGGCCGCTGAGCAACTGGGCGTGCCCGTCGATCAACTGCTGGTGGGAGCCGAAAAGCGGATAGCCGAGATCAAAAGCCTCCGGGCGGAGCTGAACGAGCTGCGCAAGGCGGCCTCGGCCGATCAGTCTGGGGACTTGGCCCAGCAGGCTGTCGACGGGGTGGTGGTGGCCGCCGTTGAGGGCCTCGACCGGGACCAGCTGCGCGATCTGGCCATTGCCACCCGAGACCGCCCTGGCGTGGATGCCGTCGTGTTGGGGGCGGCTCCCGAAGGGGGTGGGGCGGCCTTGGTGGCGGCGGTGGCCGCCGACTGCGATCTCAACGCTGGCGAACTGATCGCCGATGCGGCTACCACCATCGGCGGCGGCGGAGGCCGAGACGCCAAGCTGGCCATCGCTGGCGGTCGGGACCCGTCTCGCTTGGAGGAAGCCCTCGACCAAGTGCGAGCCGCTGCTGGCATTGGCGGCTGATGGGGGCAAGAGCGCTGGGCATCGACCTCGGCGAGCGCCGCATAGGAGTGGCCGTTTCCGACGCCGAAGGCCGGGTGGCCACCCCCTTGACCGTTATCGAGCGCTCTGGCAGTCGAAACCACGACCATCAGCGGATCTCCGAGCTGGCCGCCGAGTATGAGGCTGGGGTAGTGGTGGTGGGCCTCCCGCTGTCGCTGGACGGAAGCGCCGGTCCCGCTGCTCAGGCTGCCGAGCACGAAGTCGGGCAACTGGCTGCGGCGCTGGCCGTGCCGGTGCTGACCCACGACGAGCGATTCACCACGGCCATCGCTGAGCGGGCTCTGGCCGAGTCAGGCCTCAGCGGTAAGGCTCGCCGCCAACGGGTCGACATGGTGGCTGCGTCGATCATCTTGCAGGGTTGGCTGGACGCCACTGAACGGAAGTCGCCGCGGTGAACGCCAGCACTGTGCAGGGTTGGCTGGACGCCACTGAGCGGAAGTCGCCGCGGTGAGCGACGACCCGAAGGGGGGTTACCAGCCACCGGTCATCCTGCCAGAGGGCGATGATCCGCAAGACTGGGACTGGTTGCCTCGGAGAACCTCCACCCTCACCCGGGTCGTCATCATCCTGGCCTGTCTGGGCGTGGTCCTGCTTATTGCCTCGCTGTTGATCAGGGGTTGGATCGGTGATCGGCTCGATCCTCCTGGTGAGGAGGGCCCAGAACTGGTGGTCAGCATCCCCCAAGGGGCGTCGATCAACGACATCGCCCGCATTCTCGAAGATGAGGGTGTGGTGCCCAACTCCACGGTGTTTCGCTACTACCTGCGCTACAAGGATGCTGGTGACTTTCAGGCCGGCACCTACATACTGAATGAGAACATGACGGTGTGGCGGGCCAAAGATGTGCTGTTGGCCGGTCCCGCCTCCGGGCCGACGGAGGATGCCTTGAGGGTTTTGGTGCCCGAGGGACTCACGCTGGTCCAGATTCAAAGCCAGCTCTTGGCCCAGCTTCCCACCTTCGACGCCGACGAGCTAGCCCGAGCCCTGGCCTTTCCGCCCTTGCGATCCGATTACCAGCCGTCCAGCAGCACTTTGGAGGGGATGCTCTTCCCCGACACCTATCTGCTCGACGCGGCCACCTCCGAGGACGAGGCCGCCCTGGTCGTCCGGATGATCAACCAGTTCGACCTGGTAGCCACCGAGGTGGGATTGGACACCGCCCCCGATACGGTGCAGGTGAGTCCCTACGAAGCTGTCATCGTGGCTTCGCTGATCGAAAAGGAGGCCCTCATCGATGAGGATCGGGCCAAAATCGCTCGGGTGATCTACAACCGGTTGGGCTTGGGGATGCCGCTCCAGATCGACGCCGCAGTGCGCTACGCGCTGAACAAGCCCTCCGAACCGCTGACCCTCTCGGATCTGGACGTGGACAATCCCTACAACGTGTACAACCGAGCAGGATTGCCGCCCGGTCCAATCGCCGCTCCCGGGCGAGCGTCGCTCGAGGCCGCGCTGAACCCCGCCGACGGCTTCTGGCTGTTCTACGCCCGCACCGACGACCCGGTGCCCGGCGCCCACACTTTCAGCAACACCTTCGAAGAGCACGAGGCCGCGGTGGCCATCTGCCAGGAGAGGGACCTGGGATGCTGACCCCAATCGGGGTGCCACCCGACACCGAGATCGCGGCCGGTGTGATCGGTTTTCCGATTCGGCATTCCCTATCCCCGGCAATCTGTCAGGCCGCATTCGATGAGTTGGGCTTGGATTGGATCTACGCGGCCATTGAAGTGCCCCCTGGCGAGGCCGCCGAGGCCCTTAAGCACATGCGCGACCAGGGAATGGCGGGGTTGTCGGTGACCATGCCCCACAAGGCCGACGTGGCCGCCGCGGTGGACGAGCTGAGCCCGGCCGCCGCGGCGCTGAGGGTGGTGAACTGCGTGGGCCGCGTTGGGGACCGGCTCATCGGCCACAACACCGACGGCGCCGGATTCTGCGACGCCCTGCTAGCTGACGGAGTGGAGATGGCCGGGATCGGCTGCGCGGTGCTGGGGGCGGGCGGAGCGGCCCGGGCGGTGGTGGCCGAATTGGCCCGCCGGGGAGTGGCCGAAGTGGCAGTTGTGGCCCGTCGGCCCGAGCAGGCAGCGTCGGCCGCCGCGCTGGCCGGATCGGTGGGCACAACGGCTGGGTCGACCGAAGTCGGCAGGTACCAACTGGTGGTGAACGCCACCCCGGTGGGGATGGCCGAGACCGAGGGCGCGGGCAACGTGCCTTTGGATCCCGATCTGCTCCATGGCGGCCAGCATGTGGCCGAGTTGGTCTACAACCCACTCCACACCCCGCTGCTGGCCGAATGCCGGCGTCGAGGCGTGCCAGCGTCCAACGGTGTAGGCATGCTGGTGTACCAGGCCGCCCACGCCGTGCGGATCTGGACCGGGGCCGATCCGCCGGTCGAGGCCATGACCGCCGCGGCCACAGAGGCGCTCAAGGGCAGATGAGCTGGGCAACCGGGGGCGAGCGGTGAGCACGGCAGCCATGATCATTGCCGGGGTGGCCATCGGCATCGTGGCGGGCCGCTTCCTGCTGCCGCTCGTGTGGAGCTTCAAAGTGCGCAACAGCCGCTCCCTGCGGGTGATGGTCTCGCTGTCCACCGCCGCCGCCTTGGGGGCGGCCGGCGGCCTACTGGGCACCACCTGGGATGTGGTGCCGGTGTGGGCGCTGTTCGTTGCCCTGGTCGCTGTCACCACCGTGGATCTGTTCCACTACCGCGTCCCCAACGCCATCGTGTTCCCCGCCGTGCTGGTTCTGCTGGCGCTGATGACCCTCATCTCGCTGCTGCGACACCAGCCGGGGGCCATCGGCCAAGCAGTGGCCGCCGCCGGGCTCTACAGCGGCATCATGGCCGTGTTGCACACCGCCTCAAGGGGCAGCCTCGGGTGGGGCGATGTGAAGCTGTCGCTGCCGTTGGGCCTAGTGCTGGGCTGGGTGGGGTCGGGCTATGGCCAGTCTTTGCTGGCCGTGCTTCTGGCCCTCGGCCTGGCCTCTGTGCTGGGGGCCATCATGGGCCTGTTCGTGTGGGGCGTTAGGGCCCTGGGCATCGAGCTCTTGCCCGACCCCCTGGCCGATCCCGACAACCCCCGCCCCACCGTATTCCCCTTCGCCCCCTCCATGGCCGTCGCCGCCGCAGCCGTGGTGCTGGCCATACCCGTGACCAGTTAGATGTTAGAAAATATCGAAATATATAGAAAATACAGTGAAAAACGTTGCTGACCCTGCTATATTGGTGGCATGGAAGCCGCCCTCACCTCGCTCCTCAGCGTGTTGATTGCCCTGGTCCTAGGCGGCTTCGCTTGGCTGCGCTCTGACATAGTACGGCTGACAGGTCGAGTTGAGAGACTTACCGAGCGAGTCGATGACCTTAGCAATCGGGTTGCGAAGATCGAAGTCATCGCCGACGGCCTCGCCAGCCAGGTCGCCAAGACCGAAGGCATATTGGAATCCCGCCAATAGGCAACTGCCGCGACGGGTGCGGTAACTGGACGCAGGGGGCAAACTGCCCCCGGTAGTATCGGGTTGTGGAAGGTAGGCCCCATGTGGCCCTCATCGGGATGATGGGGTCGGGGAAATCGACGGTGGGGTTCTGGTTGGCCCAATTCGAAGGGCTGCGGTTCGTGGACCTCGACGCCGCCATCGAGGAGCGCCAGGACCGGTCTGTTCCCGAGATCTTCGAGGCCGACGGCGAGGATGGCTTCCGAGACATTGAGCAGTCGGAACTGGCTGCCTGTCTGGCCTCCCCGCAGCCGATGGTGGTGGCCTGCGGCGGGGGAGCGGTGTTGCGGGCCGAGAACCGTGAACTGCTGCGACATCGGGCCTGGGTGTGCTGGCTGCGGGCCACTATTGACACGTTGGGCCAGCGGGTCCGAGCCGGCGAGAACCGCCCGCTTCTGGGCGACGACCCGATGGCCGACCTCACCGCGATCAGCGCCACTCGGTCGGGGCTCTACGAGAAGGCAGCCCACGAAATCATTGACGTAGACGACTTGGAGCCCCAACAAGTGGCCGAGCAGATCAGACAAGCCTGGCCCCAGACGGTGTCGGCCCGATGAGCGCCGAAACCAGCCTCCTGGGCGCGATCCGGGTTCCGGTTGAGTTGGGGGAGAGGTCCTATGACGTCTGGGTCGGCCCCGGTGTCCGTCATTGCCTTCCCGAAGTCGTTCCCCTCGACGTGGGCCGGGTGGCGGTGGTCACCCAGGCCGCGGTGGCCGATGCCGGCCTCACCGTGGACCCCGGCGTGGAGCACCGGGTGTTCATCACCGACAACGGCGAGCAGATCAAGACGCTGGGCGCGGTAGAGGAGCTGTGTAGGGAATTCGCCCAGTGGGGCCTCACCCGCCGCGACGCGGTGGTGGCAGTGGGCGGGGGAGCGGTCACCGACCTGGGCGGGTTCGCCGCCGCCGTCTACCACCGGGGCATCGAGGTGGTGTTCGTGGCCACCACCCTGCTGGGCCAGATCGACGCCTCAGTCGGAGGCAAGACCGGCGTGAACCTGCCTGAGGGCAAGAACCTGGTCGGCGCCTTCTGGCAGCCCTCCGCGGTGCTGTGCGACACCGAGGCGCTCGACACCCTGCCTCCCGAGGAGATGCGGTCGGGGTTGGGGGAGATGGCCAAGTACCACTTCATCGCCGATGCCGACTTCGACGCCCTGAGCCTGCCCGAGCGCATCGCCCGCTGTGTGCAGATCAAAGCCGAGGTGGTGGCGGCCGACGAGCGGGAATCGGGCCGCCGGGCCGTGCTCAACTACGGCCACACATTGGCCCATGCGCTGGAAGCCCACGGCGGCTACGACCTCCGCCACGGCGAGGCGGTGGCCGTCGGCCTCATCTACGCCGCCGAGCTGGCCCACCGCACCGGCCGCATCGACGCCGAGCGGGTGGACGAGCACCGCCGAGTGGTCGGCGGCTACCACCTGCCCACCTGCTTGCCCGAAGGGGCCGACGCTGACGCCTTGGTTGCGCTGTTCAGCCGGGACAAAAAAGCGGTCGACGGGGTCACTTTCATGCTGGACGGCCCTGACGGAATCCAGCCGGTTGCCGGCCTGGCGCCCGACCTTCTGCGAGAGACACTGGAGGCCATCAGATGAATTGGAGCCCTGCCTGCCTGGAGGACATGAGATGAGCCAGACGATCCTTCTGCTTTCGGGACCCAACCTGAACCTGCTGGGCGACCGGGAGCCCGAGGTCTACGGCACCGACACCCTCGACGACCATGCGGCCACCGCGGCCGCCACCGCCGAGCGCCACGGGCTCGCCATCGAGCACCACCAGTCCAACGACGAGGCCGCCCTCATCAATCACATCCACCAGGCCCGGCGCCGGTGCGCGGCCATCATCATCAACCCCGGCGCCTTCACCCACTACTCCTGGGCCATCCACGACGCCCTCGCCGCCTTCGAGGGACCGGTGGTGGAGCTGCACCTGTCCAACCCCAACGCCCGCGAGCCGTGGCGCCACACCTCGGTGGTCAGCCCAGTGGCCACCGGCACCATCGTGGGCTTCGGCGGCCACGGCTACGAGCTAGCCGTCGAGGCAGTGGCCCGCTTGCTGGCCGGATGACGAAGCCAGAAACCTCTCCAGACCTCGTCGCCATGGAAGTGGCCGGTCGGGCCGGCCGGGTTCGGGCTTCGGCAGGCGAAAGCCAATGCGATGCGCTGCTGGTGACCAACCTGGTCAACGTCCGCTACCTCACCGGATTCACCGGCTCGGCCGGTTTGGCCTGGCTGGGGCCCGACGAGCTGGTTCTGATAACCGACCGCCGCTACGCCGAGCAGTCCGAGGCGGAAACCAGCCAAGCCGGCGTGGAAGTGCGAATCGAGATCACCAACGACGCCCCCAATGAGCTGTTGGCCGCGGCAGCCACCGGCGTGGGCCGCATCGGCTTGGAGGCGGCGTCGGTGAGCTGGGCCGATCAGCGCAAGTACGCCGAGTGGTTTGAGGCCGCCGAGCTGGTGCCCACCGCTGGGGTGGTGGAGCGGTGCCGTCAGATCAAAGACGACGGCGAGATCGACCGCATGGCCAAAGCGGCCGCCATCGCCGATGCCGCGCTGGCCGAAGTCCGCCCCATGTTGGCCGACAGCCCCACCGAGCAAGAGGTGGCTCTGGCCTTGGACACCGCCTTTCGCCGCTTGGGGGCCGAAAAGAGCGCCTTCACCACCATCGTGGCCGGGGGCCCCAACGCCGCTCTGCCCCATATCAGGCCCACCGACCGCCCCATCGGCCCCAACGAGCTGGTGATAATGGACATGGGCGCGGTGGTGGACGGCTACCGCTCCGACATGACCCGCACCGTGGCGGTGGGCGAGCCCGATCCCGAAGCCCAACGAGTGTTCGAAACCGTCAGGGAGGCCCAGCAGCTGGGCGTGGAGCAGGTGGCCCCCGGTGCTCCCATCTCCGATGTGGACAAGGCCTGTCGAGATCGCATCGACGCGGCTGGCTGGGGCGATGCCTTTGTGCACGGCACCGGCCACGGTGTGGGCCTCGACATCCACGAAGAGCCCTGGGTGCGGGCCACGGCCACCGAGCCCCTCGAGGTCGGCCAGGTGATCACCGTTGAGCCTGGTGTGTATTTGCCCGGCTTCTACGGTGCCCGGGTGGAGGACACCGTGGTGGTAACCGAAGACGGCGCCCGACGGCTGACCCACTCGCCGAAAACGCTCGCTGTGGCCTGATCGTTCTGGGTGGGCCAGACTTTGCCCATGGCCACGATCACCACCAACGACCTCAAGAATGGCATGACGCTGAGCCTCGACGACGGCCTGTTCAACGTGGTCGAGTTCCAGCATGTCAAGCCGGGCAAGGGCGGGGCCTTCGTGCGCACCACGTTGAAGAACGCCCGCACCGGCGCCGTTCTCGACCGCACCTTCCGAGCGGGTGAGAAGGTGGAGCGGGCCAACATCGACCGCCGGGAGATGCAGTACCTGTACTCCGACGGCGAGAGCTTCGTGTTCATGGACAGCGAGACCTACGAGCAGCTCCACGTGGGCGCCGACGTGCTGGGCGACGCGGTCAACTATCTGGTGGAGAACAACTCGGTGATCCTCGGCATGTTCGGCACCGAGATCGTGGGCACCGACCTGCCCGCCGCGGTGGAGCTGGACATCGCCCAGACCGAGCCCGGCGTCCAGGGCGACCGGGTGTCGGGGGCCACCAAGCCGGCCACCTGCCAGACCGGACTGGTGGTACAGGTGCCGCTGTTCTTGAACCCGGGCGAGCGGATCAAGGTGGACACCCGCACCGGCGAGTACATCAGCCGGGCATGAGCATTCCGGCGCCCTCGACGACTCCTCGGTGACAAATGAGCTCGCCCGATCCGCTGGTTGCCGGGTCACAGCGCCGCCAAGTGAGGGAACGGGTGCTGGGCCTGCTCTATGAGGCCGAGACTAAGGGCGCGGACATGGCTGAATTGCTGGCCGACCAAGAATTGCCGCTCGACCCCTACGCCCACACGCTGGTGAGCGGGGCGGCCGAGCACCAAAACGAAATCGACGCCCGCTTGGAGGAGTTCTCCGATCGATGGCCTGTAGCCCGGATGCCAGCGCTTGATCGGGCCATTCTGCGTTTAGCCAGCTTTGAGCTCGCCCACAGCACCGATATCTCTGTGGCCGTGATCATCAACGAGGCGGTGGAGTTGGCCCATGAGTACTCCACACCGTCCTCAGCGGGATTCATCAACGGCATGTTGTCTCAGGTCGCGGCTACTGTCCGCCCAACCGAGGACGGATGAGAGGGCAGGCGAAGCGGTGAACGGCGTTCATCTCCTCCCAGGCACAACCCACAACCCCGAAGACCGGGAAACTCGCGCCTTCGACTTCGGAAGGATGACCCGGCGGGTGCCGATGTTGAGCCGAACCACGCCTGCCGACCTCGGCCTCATCGAGGTGCCGATTCTCACCCCCCATCTCGAGTATCGGCTGATCGGCGATGAGAGGCTGCTGCTCGTGTCGGAGGCCTTCAATACGCTGATCAACGGGCAGATCCATTGCGACCTCGTGCCCCTTTGCGACGGACAGCGCACTCACGGGGAGATCGCCGACGCTTTGTTGCCCGCGCACTCGGCCTCCGAGGCCGAGGCTGCGATCACGGCCTTGGCGTCGCGGGGGTATCTGGTATCGGGCGACTACGACATGGCCCCGAACCGGGCGGCGTATTGGTCGTCACTCGGCGCCTCGCCGCGCTGGGTGCAACAGCGTCTGGCAGAGTCGACGGTGGCCATCGTCGGCGATGGCGGACCGCTCGCCGGCCAGCTCGCGGCAATGGGTATTGAGACGGGCATCGCCCACCCCTCTGTTTCTGTGGTGGTGTGCGCCGATTACCTCGAGGAAGGCCACGAAGCTGTCAACCGCCGCCACCTCGAATCCGGTGCGCCCTGGATCCTGGCCAGGCCGAGCGGCATGCAGCCGCTGTTCGGGCCGGTCTTCCGTCCGGCGGAGGGTCCCTGCTGGGCGTGTCTCGCCTATCGCCTCCAAGGCCACCAGGAGGTTCACAGTTTCGTGCGCAACCTGGGCGGGGAGGCCTCGGCCGTGCGCCCCCGCGCGGTGGAGCCGGTGGTGCTGGAGGCGGTGTGCGGTTTGGCCGCAGCCGAGATCGCCAAGTGGCTGGTGCTCGGGGAGTCGGCGCCCATACACGAGCATGCGATCTCGCTGGATGCGGCAAGCCTCGAAAGCCGGCTGCACCCCGCGATGCGTCGCCCGCAATGCCCCGCGTGCGGTGATGAAGCCCGCTACCGCGCCGACCGGCCGGCAGAACCGGTACGGTTGCAGCCGAGCCCCAAACTGGTACACAACAGCGGCGGCCGGCGCGTGGCCCCTCCCGAGGCGACACTGGCCAAGTACCGGCACCTCGTGAGCCCGATCACCGGCGTGGTGACATGGCTCACCCGTGTGTCGGACGAGGCCGACCCTTGGCTGCATGTGTACTGGGCAGGCAGCAACTACGCACTCAGGAGCCGCAGCCTCAGTTCCTTGCGACGCAGCTTGCGAAGCAAGAGCGCGGGCAAGGGCAGCACCCCTCAGCAGGCGGAGGCGAGCGCCCTCTGCGAGGCAATCGAGCGCTACAGCGGTGCGTTTCATGGCGATGAGATCCGTTGCCGGCGCAGCCTTGAGGACTTCGAGGCTGCGGGAGAGTCGGAGGCTATCCACCCGAACGACGTGCAACTGTTCAGCGACCGGCAACTCGATGACGCGGAGCAGATCAACGCCCGCGGCCACCCCTACAACTTCGTGCCACCCCGGCTTGATCCCGGAGCGGAGATACACTGGTCGCCCGTGTGGTCGTTCACCCAAGACCGGCACCGGTATCTGCCCACATCAATCCTCTACGGCATGGCAGGGGAGGGAGACGACGGTTCCGGTCTCCGGGCGGACTCGAACGGGTGCGCCGCGGGGAACACACTCGAGGAAGCGATCTTTCAGGGGTTCCTCGAACTTGTGGAACGCGATGCCTTCGCGGTCTGGTGGTACAACCGGCTGCGTCTGCCGGAAGTGGATCTGTCGAGCTTCGACGACGAGTACCTTGCGGCAGCGCGGGCGTACTACGGACGCCATGAGCGCGAGATGTGGGTGCTGGACGCGACAGGGGACTTCGGCATCCCGGTGTTTGTGGCGGTTTCCCGCAGGCCCGGCGACGGCGCCGAGGACATCATCTATGGCGCCGGGGCGCACACCGATCCCCACATTGCGGCGCTGCGGGCGGTGTGCGAGTTGAACCAGTGTCTGCAATGGGTGGGCGACCCGGCGCGACGCAGGTCCGGCTACGCGGCCAACGACCCCATGAGCCGCTGGTGGTGGCAGACGGGGAGGCTGGCGGATCATCTCTGGCTGGCGCCGACCCCCGACGCCGCGCCGCGGGGCGAACTGGACTATCCGGTTCCCGACACCTCGGACACCCGCGAAGACGTGGAGTACTGCCGCGCGCTCGTCGAAGCCCGCGGCATGGAGTTCCTCGCGCTCGACCAGACCCGGCCCGACATCGGCCTGCCGGTGGCGCGCGTCATCGTGCCGGGCATGCGCCACTTCTGGGCCCGCTTTGCCCCCGGACGGCTGTTCGATGTGCCCGTTTCGATGAGTTGGCGGGAGACTCCGCTCCCTGAGGACCAATTGAATCCCATCCCCGTTATCGCCTGAACGACGCTGACAAGATTAGGCGATAGAGATAGAGATATAGAGATAAGGACAAGAGAAAGGATTGGGGCGATGAACATCGAAGAGGCTCACGCCAGCATCGAGGAGCAGATGCTGGCCCAGGCGGATTCCGTCGGCGAGTTGCTGGAGCAGTTCAAGAGCCGGATTCCCCCGGCGTTGATCGACGGTGCCGGATGGGACAGATTGGTGGAGCGATCGAGCAGGCTGCCAATCAGCCTCGCGACTTCTGGTTTCGGTTTCGAGTTGCGATTGCATGAAGCCGAGCCCAGGGCTGACCTGGGCCTCGCGCTGCTCCGCGGGAGCCTGTCTGCGGCGCATTTCGAGGAGTGGTCTCGGTCGCGGCCTGAAGAGATGTCCGCAAAAGCGGTTGTCAGTCTCTTTCATGAGATGGGACGTGAAGGGACCGCTATGCACCGGATCGCCGACACGAAGCTGTTGTTCGAGTATGACATCGATCCAGCGCATCCTGGGCCGTTGCCGGATCCGGGGATCTTCCTCTATCCCACCGCCGACGCGCCGACCGACCCTGGTTTGGCCCAGGTGCCCGAAGACCTGTGCGTCATTGCCGACGCGGTCGTCGCCGCCTGCGGTTGGGCGCCCGACAGCGCGGTACGCCGACACGCGGAGCAGCTGTTTCGGGCTATGCCCTCAGGTGTGCAGATCGGCGCGGTGGGCGGCTTTCCAGATCGAAGGAGGGCCTTGCGAGTGGCGATCACTGGCATTAGGAACTCGCATGAGCTGATATCGGTCCTGGAGCGAGCCGGCTGGCCCGGACAGCCTGAGGCATTCGCCCCGTTCATAGGCGACCTCGAGGCCCGAGGTGCATTCGCCCACTTGGCGGCGCACCTCGACATTGATGGAGGCGGCGTGAGATCTGAGCTGGGCGTGAGCTGCTACGCCCAGGACGCGCAATGGGTGAAGGACATCGAACCTTGGATGGGAGTCATCGACGGACTGCGGGCAACGGAACTGGTCGTACCAGAGAAGCTGTCTGCACTGGCGGAGTCGTGGGCAGGAGCGGAAACGGTGTTCGGGCGCCGAGGCATGCTGATGGTTGTCAGGGGCATCCACCACTTCAAGATGGCGCTGGTCGGCGACCGCTTCGAAGAGGTCAAGGCCTACGTGTTCTGTCTCGTGTTTCCTCCGCTGCTGGTTTCAGCCGCAGCTGACGCGCCCGCGAAGCCTGCGGATTGTTGAGACTGCTTCTTAGCCGCAGCAGCAAAGGCCGGCAGAGATCGCTTCCAGAGTCTCCTCGTCCAACTCCACCCAGGCGTCGGGGTCAGGGGGCAGGACGAGATGCAGATCGCTCATGCTGCTCTCGTGTACCTGAAGGTTGACGTAGTCAGGCACGTCGATGCCGAACTCCTGTTTGACGGCGGCCTTCGGATCGGCAACGAGTTGTGCGCGGAACCCGGCATCCTCCCCCGCCTTCTCGATCAGCGACCGCTGCATCTCCTCTGCTGTCTGGATTGCCGATTGCAACATCTGGCTCATTCTGTGCCCTCCTTTATTGACTTGGAATCATCATACTAGTTGAATTTGCCCTACCCGTTCATGTGGCTTGCCGCCCCGTCAGGGAGGTGTCCGGGATGCGCCTGGTTCGCACCGATACTGGGTGGCCTGGGCCCAGCGCCTGCGGCAACGCGACAGGGAAGAGACAGGGCCTATGTTCAACAATCCGTTTCGCGAACAAGCGATCGCGGCCAGCGCCAACCGGCAGCAGCTTGACCGTCTGCTCCGCGTCTCTGCGCCCCACGAGCGCATCGCGCTGGGTGCCGTCGGATTGATTCTCGTCGGCATCAGTGCCTGGGTCGTTTTCGGCGACATGGCCCGCGCAGTCACGGGCGACTGCGTGCTGCTCGTACCGGGTCCGCACGACGAGGCCGTGACCTCAGCGCCCGGATACCCAACCACCGGTGATGCCCAAGATCGTCGCCTGCAAGCCACGCTGTTCGCGGCACCGCGCGTGGCCGGATTCCTGCAACCCGGCATGTCGGCTTCGGTTGAAGTGCAGTTGTCCGACGGAGCCATCCACCAGATGGAAGGGAGCGTCAGCGCGATTGCCGCCGGATGGTCGCCGGTTGGGGATCTGGTGCCGTCGGCGGCAACCGCCGCCGCGGACCCCATGCGGCGAATAGAGATAAACCTCCCGCCGGCATCCGAACTCGACCTTGCCCACGGCACGCCGTGCCGGGCTCGGATCGTTCACGGACGATACTCAATCGCTACGCTCCTCGGCTTCGGATAGGCCTGAAATGGCATGGCATGGCTTGCGAGGGGCGGCGCGTGGTGACCGAGAACGCCATGACGTGCCGAGTCGGAGATCCGTTACGCCTCTCTTCCCCCAGGCCCACGCAACCGAATGCGGCGCGGCCTGCCTTGGCAGCGTGCTGGCCTATTTCGGACGCTGGGTGTCGCTGACGGAACTGCGCGGCACATGTGAAGTCGGGCGGGACGGATCCACGGCTGCCGGGCTGATTCGGGCCTCAGAGCACCACGGTCTCGAGGGTTCGGGTTGGAGCGTGCCGGTGGGCCGCCTCACGCAGATGCCGCTCCCGATGATCCTCTTCTGGGAGTTCAACCACTTCGTGGTCTTGGAGGGATTCGATCGCAAGTGGTTCTACTTGAACGATCCGGCCTTCGGCCGCCGAAAGCTCTCCCCGCAGGAGTTCGACGCGGGGTTCACAGGGGTGACCCTGACGTTCCGCCCGGGTCCGGCCTTCCGGCCAACGGGTGCTCCCATCGGGCTGCTGCGGCGCCTCCCACATTGGCTGAATGGTGTCTGGAGCTGGTCGGCATGGGCCGTCTTCTGCGGGTTGATGCTGGCCGTGCTGGCCCTGGCGGCGCCGTTCGCGGCCAGCCTGTTCATCGACCGGGTGCTGGGAGACGGCGAGCCGTGGGGACTCGGCGTCGCCGGGGCGCTGGCGGGAGCGGGTCTCCTCGTGTATTGCGTCACCCTGCTGAAGCAGCGGTTCCTGGGGCGATTGGCGACCCGCAGTGCGATCGTCTTGGGCAACCGCTCCGTATCGCAGATATTGCGCCTTCCGGCGGACTATTTCAGTCATCGACTTGTCGGCGACCTGACCGCTCGCCTCCTGTCCGTCGACAAGGTTGCGCGAGGCCTGTCGGAGCGACTCCTGGGCCTGCTGGTCGACGTCGCCATGAGCATCGTCTTCCTAGCCGCCATGATGGCCTACGACTTTCTCTTGGCGCTTGTTGTATCAGCACTGGCGCTTTTCAATGTGCTGCTCTCTACCCTGGTGGCGCGGGTCCGGTCCGGCGAGGCCTCCACCCTGCGCGGCGAGCAGGGCTTGCTGGTGGGCATCGGCACGACCATGGCGAATCAGGCCGACACTCTTCGAATGAGGGGATCGGAAGATGCCATGTTCGTCCGCTGGAGCGGCCATCAGGCGCGCGAGTTGCGGGTACGCCAGCGATTCCTTGAACTGAGCAGCCTCATGTCCGCCGCATCGGACATGTTCATGTTCCTGGGGGGAGCCGCGGTGCTGGCGCTCGGCGCGACGAGGGTCGCGTCCGGCGAGTTGACGCTGGGCGCGCTGGTGGCTGTCTACCTCATCGCGATGGTGTTTCTGGAACCCGTAGGGCGCTTCAGCGAGTTCGCGCGCGAGCGCCAAACCCTTCTGACCGACATGCAGCGCCTAGACGACATCACCAAGACGCCCATAGACCCAGGCTCGGCCGGCCGGGCAAAAGCATCGCAGTCGATCGCCACTTTCAACGGGCGTCTGCGCCTGGCGGGGCATTTGGAGTTGCGCGATGTGACTTTCGGCTATAACCGAAGCCGGCCTCCACTGATCAAGAACCTCAGCCTCGCTTTGAAGCCGGGTCAGCGCGTCGCGGTGGTGGGTCCGAGCGGGTCGGGGAAGTCGACGCTGTCCCGCCTTGTCACGGGCATCCTGCACCCCTGGTCGGGGGAGATTCTGCTCGATGGCCGGCCCCGGGACGAGATTCCCGACGAGGTGCTGGCTGGTTCCGTATCGATGGTGGACCAGCACATCTTCCTCTTTTCTGCCACCGTTCGCGACAACCTCACTCTGTGGAACCCGGCGGTGCCCGACGATGACATGGTTGCCGCAGCCCGCGATGCTGCGATCCACGACGACATTCTCAGACGGCCCCGCGGCTATTCCGCTCTGGTAGAAGAAGACGGAGTCAATTTCAGCGGTGGACAGCGGCAGCGCCTGGAAATCGCCCGGGCTCTGATTGGGGACCCGACGGTACTGGTTCTCGACGAGGCGACGAGCGCCCTGGACGCCGCAACGGAGGCATACGTCGACGACGCGCTGCGCCGCCGAGGCATCAGCTGCATGATCGTCGCTCACCGGTTGAGCACGGTTCGCGACTGCGACCAGATCATCGTGCTCGACAGGGGTGCGACTGTACAGCACGGCACACACGATGAGTTGATGGCAGAAACGCACGGTGTGTACCACCGCCTCGTGCAGACGGAGCTGACCGGATGAGCGGGCGGTCGAACTTGACGCTCATTCAGGCCGCCGCCGAGTGGGGCACAGCGGTGACGTGCGCTGCCAATCGGCCTGCCGACATGGGCGATCCCGAATTTGCCTGGCTCATCGAATCCGGCGCGGTCGACCTGTTCCTGGTCGAGAGACGGGAGGGAGTTGAGCAGTCCGCGCCACAGCACGTGCTGCGCGCCGGTGCTGGCCGGCTCCTGCCTGGAATAGCGATCCTGGACGGCAAAACGTCTTGGGGGCTGATCGCCAAGGGGATGCCAGTCGCCGTGCTGCGGCGCCTGCCCTACTCCCGGCTCGGTGCAATCGGCAGTGCAGAACTGGCCGAACAGATAGATGCATGGATCTCGGACATCTCGGCGATGCTGGTACGCGACATTGCCCATTTTCCGCGCATGGATGCGCTCCTAGAACCCGGTGAGGGGTCGGCGGCAAAAGACGGCAGACTCACCGCCTGCCGCAGCGCGGTATGGGTAACCGGGTTGCCTCCTGAGGCGGGTCTGTTCATGGACCTGATCGATCTCGCCGAAATCGGGACGACCGGTGATGGCGCTGGCGGTGCATTGCCGCTCACACCCGCCACCTGGCTCACGTTGACGCAGGAGACTCACATTACCCCGGTATCCTCAGCCGAACTTGCTGAGCGCAGACTGTTGCTGCCCGCCCTGGATGATTTCAACCGGATCGCGTTTTCGCTCGAGCGACTGAACCGCCAACTGGCCATTGTCGGTCAAGTGAATCTGGCTCGGGCGCAAGTCATCGGCCGCCGAGAAGACGAGGAAGAGGCCCGTCGCCGCCTCTTCGATGCCTATGGTCGCCTGGACGAGGGTGCCGAGGAGTCGGACTCGGAGTCTCTTCGTCATCCACTTCGGCGTCTGTCAACACGTCGTTCGGAAAGGGGTGCCGAGGAGTCGGACTCGTTTTGGGCTCGTCGTTCACGAGGCAGGGCGGCTGACCGTCGCCAGGACGAGGGCGCCGAGGAGTCGGGCTCGGGGTTGCAGAATGTCCTGAGCGTGATCGGCCGGCACGCAGGTATCGAATTCCAGCGTCCGCCAGCCCCTTCCTCCGAACGATCCACGGACGAAGTGGCACTTGCCAGAGTGCTCAGCGCGTCCGGAGTGCGCAGCCGAAAGGTGCGGCTCGCTCTAGAAGACCGCTGGTGGGTCGGCGACAGCGGGGCCATGCTGGCGTTCCGCGCCGAGGACGGCCGACCCGTTGCGCTGTTGCCCAGCGCGATCCGAAACTACCGGGAAGTCGATCCCGTCAGCGGGGGCCAGCGACGGATAACGTCCGCCAACGCCGAGTCGCTGCGACCGGAGGCCTGGACCTTCTATCCTTCGCTGGAGTCTGCCGGTGTCGGCTGGCGCGACCTGTGGGGCGTTGCCCGATTGGGATTGGGCCCGGGCCTGGCGCTTCTCGTGGTGACCGGGCTTCTGGGCGGCCTGATCATGTTGCTGCCGGCCGTGGCGCTCGGCTTCGCCGCGGATCAGGCGATCCCGGCTGGCGATACCGGGTTTCTGTACGGGGTCAGTCTGGCCCTGGTGGCATTCGGTCTCGCCCGTGCCCTGCTCCACATCTTGCAGGACATGTCCCTGATGCGTATTGAGGCCCGCGTGGCTTCCCGTGTAGAAGCCGCCTTCTGGGACCGACTGCTGCGGTTGCCGACCAGCGTGCTGCGACGGCACCCGGCCAACGACCTGGCCGTGCGGGGCATGGCGTTTCAGCAGGCGCGCGACGCCGCGCACGGCGTGATCGGCAACGGAGTGCTGGCGATCTTGTTCCTGTCGCCTGCTTTCGCGGTCATCGCATGGCGCGATGTCCGGCTCGGCGCATTGACAGCCGCCTTCGGACTCCTCTCGCTGTTTGTGACCGTGGCACTCGGACTGCGGCAGAACGCCCCGCTTGGCCGCTGGCTGATTGCCCTTCGACGGCTCGCCGGCCGGCTGTTCCAACTCATCAACGGCATTCCAAGACTGCGCGTCTACGGTGCCGAGAGTTCGGGTTTCGCAACCTGGGCGCGGGACTACCGCGCACAGAAGCGTGCGGAACTGGAGTTTGACGCCCTTGAGTCTCACCTGCGGGCATTCAGCTCGGCTGTGCCATCGCTGGCCGGAGCGATGGTGATCCTAGTGGCGACGTTGGTGGGAGCGGGCGCCGTTACGGCTGGCGACTTCACCGTCATCTACGTCTTGTTCTTGCTCTATCAGCGCGCGGTCATGCGGTTGGGTGAATCGTTCGGTGCTCTAGCCGCTGTCGTGCCTGCATGGCATCACATCCGGCCCGTGCTGGCCGTGACCACCGAGACGAGGGCCGAAGGGGAGTTCGTGGAGGAACTGGACGGCGAAGTCTCCTTCGACCAAATCTCCTTCCGCTACGATGCAGGCGGGCCGCTCGTTCTTGACGAAGTATCGCTTCGGGTCCGAAAGGGCGAGTTTGTGGCCATCGCTGGCGAGTCTGGCTCCGGGAAGAGCACCCTGTTGCGGCTCGCGCTTGGGCTCGAACGGCCCTCCAATGGATCGGTCTACTTCGATGGCCGCGACCTCCAACATCTCGATCTCAAGGCGGTGCGCCGACAGATCGGCGTGGCGCCGCAGCATGTGCAGCACCATCCCGACGATCTGTGGGACAACATCGCGGGCGGTCACGAAGGCTTCACCGCGGAGGACGCGTGGTGGGCAGCGCAGCTTGTCGCTATGGACCGCGAGATTGCGGCGATGCCGATGGGCATGCTGACACCGATAGGAGCGGGCGCGACCGTTATCTCTGGTGGTGAGGGTCAGCGAATCCAGATCGCCCACGCGCTGATCCGCGATCCCCGCATCTTGATTCTGGACGAAGCCACGAGCTGGCTGGACACCGAGACGCAGTCGAGAATCCTGGACAACCTGTCGCGCTTGACTTGCACGCGGATCGTTGTCGCTCACCGCCTGTCCACCCTGCGGCAGGCCGACCGCATATGTGTGATGCGTGAGGGCAAGGTCGTCCAGAAGGGCTCCTTTGCGGAGCTGGCCGAGACTCCGGGCGTATTCCAGGACTTGATGAGCAGGCAAATCGCTTGAGCTGCCGCACACGCTGCCCGAGTGCCTATGGCATCAATCTTTCGAGTTGCCGCGCCAGCCCCGCAAGTACCCAGTCGTCGGGTTCGAACGCCTCGATTTCGCGTACTGCCTCGTCGACCAATTCGTGGACGCGCTCTCGCGCCTGTTCCCGCGTCAGCACATGCAGGATCGAGCACTCATCCAAATCCTCGTCACACAAATCGTCAACTATCTGGAAGGCAAGCCCGTAGGCGCGACCGAAGGCGTCGAGGCGGCCGAGTTGCTCGCCCGAGAACCCCCCGACGACACCACCGCTCCAGGTCGAGAAGCTGAACAGCGCGGCGGTTTTCCTCAAATAGATGAATTCGACGTCTTCCAGGCTTGTCTCTGAGGCGTTGAATGCAAGGTCGTCGACTTGCCCGCCGATCAATCCCTTGGATCCGATCGTGCGGGTCAGACGGGTGCCTACGGCGGCGCTTGCCGCGGGATCGGGAAGCTGCATGCATTGAGCGAACGCCTCGACCAGTAGGGCACTGCCGGCCAGAACAGCCGTCGCTTGGTCGAAGACCATGTGGACCGCGGGCTGTCCCCGGCGAACTGGGTTGTCGTCCTGGGACGGCAGGTCATCGAGCACCAGCGAACAGGCGTGGACCAGTTCCACTGCGCCCGCAACCGGCATGGCCAGCTCGGGGTCGGTGCCCGCCGCTACGGCAGCGCCGAATGCCAACGCCGGGCGCACACGCTTGCCGCCCGTGAAAACGGCATAGCGCATGGCCTGGTGGATTTCGGCGGGATACTGCGTCGCGGCCGGCAGTGCAGCGTCGAGGTGGGAGTCGACCCGCTCCCGACTCGCCGCTAGGAACTCGTCGACCGCTAAGAGTCGACTCCGGCCCTCAGGCAGGCATGCGCCTTCGAGCACATCGTCGCGGGCGTTGGTCCCTTCTTTATGCAACGTCCGAGGAACCCTGCCGCCGGGCCGGACCAGAGGGCGGGGACGCGTGCCGGTTCCAGCCGCCGCGCGGGACCGGTGCCAGAAGCAGGTTGTTGTTCGACAGCGCGCGGAGAGCCTTGCGAAAGCGGCGGCACAGCGCTTTATTGCGCTTGGCCGAGCTGCCTTCGTATACGAACCGCACATCCAGAGGCTCGCCCGGCATCGCCTCACCGCTTGCCAGAGGTCCAAGACCATCGACTGCTACCCCGCTGCTGCCGCACGTCCCACCCCGATCGGCGAATTCCTCCTCCACCGCTGCCAGTACGAAGGCGATCGAGGCTTCGGCGACACGCGACAGCGCTGTGCCTGCCTCAACGAGCGACAAGCTCCCGCGCATCTCGTGAACGGCGACCTGGAAGACCTTGCCGTTGGACCACTTGAGCGCTGCCGCGACGGCCTCGCGGCTGTCCTGCACGGGTAAGTCGGCGAGTTGGGCCTTCATTTCCGAGAGGCTTAACTCATGCATCCAGTACCGGCGCGCCATCTCGCGGCGCGCCGTCGCCTCGGACTCCGGATGCGGGCCGATTCCATCCGGCGCCTCCAGGTCGGTGAACTCCCGGTCCCGCAGCCTGTCGAGCAGCTCTGGGGAGCGGTTGATCCACGCGGTGAGGCGCGGGGACGCGGCGTGGATCTCTGCGATGATGTCAAAGTCGGCGGGGCGTGCCGCGAACGCCCGGCTGTCGTAGGGGCGCCAGTCGTCGATCTCGGGGTAGAACTGGGCGCGTTGTCGGTCGAGCAGGGGATCGATGGTCTCGAACCACTGCTTGGGAAGGAGCGCCAGTCTGTTCATCTGGACATAGCAGCCCGGCAGCTGCGGCGAGGCTGACTCGTCATGATGCTGCATGAGCGGATAGCGCTGGTTCGCGATGTGGTGATCGGCGTGGCGCTGCATGTTGTAATACATCCAGTTGGTGAACTTGTAGTCGGCGCTCCAGGAGTGCCGCGGCTTTACCGATTCGAACCCACCGTCAGGCATGCGGATCCGGCGCAATCCGTAGTGCTGCACGTAGTTGCTGGCCTTCATCGACAAGACCACCGCGCCGCAAAGCAGGATGTAGACCAGCACGGCCAACGGGCTGCCCATCCACAGTACCAGTCCGTACCAGAAGACCATTCCCGCGCCATAGCGCCAGAACGAGTTCGTGTAGTGCCACTTCGGCAGTTGGCGGCGTGCCAGCCGGGACTGTTCGAAGCGCCAGGCGCCCAGCAGATTGTGCTTCAGCTCCGGGAGCAGGTACTTCCAGAAGGACATCCCCTTGGGCGGGGAGCCCGGGTCCAGGGGGGTACACACATGGGGGTGATGGATATAGACGTGTTCGATGGCGTAATGCGGATAGGAGGAAGAAGCCAGCAGAAACTCGCCGAGCCGTCGCTCCCAGGTGACGCGCCGGTGGACTAGTTCGTGGCCCACGATGAAGACCGACTGGGCTACGAGAGCGAGAGCCACGGCCATGAGTCCGATCTCCCACAAGGCCAGGTGATCGGAGACCAGCATCTGCCAGAGGGAGAATATGAAAGCCGCTGGCCAGAACGCGCCCCACAGCCACAGCGAGAGCTTGTAGAGGAAAAGCTGGCTCTCACAGGTGGTGGCCGGATCCATATTCCGCTCTTCTAGGCCGAGGATCCTGTCGAATTGGTCTGTGAGTGCGAAGAGGGCGAGCGGACCCCCGAGCCACCATCCTCCGTAGATGGCGGCGCACACGATGAGAGGGAAGATCGCGAGGGGGGCGAAATGCGGGAGCACGTTGGAAAACGAGGGCTCGACGACCCGGTTGGCCATGGCGACGGTTGGGCGGGAAATCCGTGCTTCCATCCCTCCCAAGACTAGACCTCGACAGTGTATAGTTTCCGAAACACCCGTGAAGTGGGTCCGGCGAGGCCCGTACGGACATGGAGGAAACCGAGTTTGGCTGAACGCGAGCGCCGGCGAACGCCCCCCTACGGGGGCGTTTTCTCTGCCCGAACCCGAGTGATGGAAGCCGAGGACATCAAGCGGGCCACCTGGCGCATGGCCCACGAGATCATCGAGCGCAATCACGGCTTCGACGGCGTGGTGATTGTGGGCTTGCAGACTGGCGGGGTGTGGCTGGCCGAGGACATCGCCGGTGCCCTGCAAGAGATCGAGGGGGTCAAGCCTGCGTTGGGGACCCTCGACGTGGCCTTCCACCGCGACGACATCGGGCTGCGGCCCCTGTTGCCGGAGGCGCCCACCAAGATTCCGTTCAATCTCGACGGCCAGGCGGTGGTGATCGTGGACGACGTGCTGTATACCGGCCGCACGATCCGGGCCGCGCTGGACGCGCTCAACAGCTATGGAAGGCCACGGACCTTGCAGCTAGCGGTGATGGTGGACCGGGGCCACCGGGAGCTGCCCATCCGCCCCGACTACGTGGGCAAGAACCTGCCCACCCGCCGCGACGAGATGGTGGACGCCCACCGCGACGGCGTCGACCTCGGGGAGATCGTCAAATGAAGCACCTCTTGTCGATCAACGATCTGGGCGCCGAGGGCATCGAAGAAGTGTGCCGGTTGGCCGACCACTTCACCGAGGTGTCGCAGCGGCCCATTCCCAAGGTTCCCGCCCTGCGGGGCAAGACGGTGGCCATGCTGTTCTACGAGGACTCCACCCGGACCCGGCTCTCCTTCGAGGTAGCGGCTCGGCGCCTTTCAGCCGACGTGATGGGATTCAGCGTGTCGGCCTCGTCGGTGAACAAGGGCGAGTCGGTGCGAGACACCGTGGCCACCGTTTCGGCCATGGGGCCCGACGCCATCGTGGTCCGCCATCGCTCGGCCGGGGTGCCCCAGCAGACCGCGGCGTGGACCCATGCCCGCGTGGTCAACGCCGGCGACGGCTGGCACGAGCATCCCACCCAGGCGCTGCTCGACTGCTACACCATCCGCGACCGGCTCGGCTCGGTGGCCGGTCGGCGCATCGTGATACTGGGCGACATCAAGCACTCCCGGGTGGCCCGCTCCTGCGTGATGGCGTTCACCTCGCTGGGGGCCAAGGTCACCCTGGTGGCCCCTCCCACGCTGCTGCCCCCCGCGGTGGACTCGTGGCCGGTGGACGTGAGCTTCAGCCTCGATGCCGTGCTCAGCGACTGCGACGTGGTGTACGGGCTGCGGGTGCAAAACGAGCGCCAGTCTGAGGCCTTGCTGCCGTCGTTGCGGGAGTACACCGCCCAGTGGGGGCTCACCGTGGATCGGGCGGCCCGTTTGCCCGCGGGGGCGCTGGTTATGCACCCCGGCCCGGTGAACCGGGGAGTGGAGATCGCCCCCGAGGTGCTGGATCAGCCCAATGCCACCCTCAATGAGCAGGTCCGCCACGGGGTGGCGGTGCGTATGGCCGTGCTCTATCTCCTGTTGGCCGCCGACCCCGATCTGCACCCTGAAGGTGAGGCTGCATGAGCCCCCAAGGCGAAGCCTCATGAACACAGTGATAAAGGGCGGCTTGGTTGTCGACCAGACCGGTGAGCGCACCGCCGACGTGGTGGTGGACGACGGCCGGATTGCGGCGGTCGGCACTGATCTGTCCGGCGATGAGGTTTTGGACGCTTCGGGCTGCGTGGTGGCGCCCGGCTTCGTCGATCTGCACGCCCACCTGCGCCAGCCCGGTGCCGAGGAGGCCGAGACCATCGAGACCGGGAGCTGGGCCGCGGTCCGGGGCGGGTTCAGCGCGGTGGTGGCCATGCCCAATACCAACCCCCCCATCGACTGCGCGGCAGTGGTGCAAGAAGTGCTGGCCCTGGGGGCCAAGGCGCCCTGCGATGTGTACACCTCCGGGGCCATCACCGTGGGCCGTAAGGGGGACCAGCTTGCCCCCATGGCCGAGATGGCTGCGCTGGGCGTGCGGCTGTTCACCGACGACGGCAACGGGGTTCAAGAAGCCGGGCTCATGCGCCGGGCCATGGAGTACGCCGCTGGTTTGGGGGTGATATTGGCCCAGCACTGCGAAGTGGACTCCCTAGCCGCCGGTGGCCACATGCACGAGGGGGAGTGGTCGAGCCGGCTGGGGATTCCCGGCGTGCCCGCCGAGGCCGAGGAGCTCATGGTCATGCGGGATATCGCCCTAAGCCGCTTCACCGGCGCTCCCGTCCACTTCCAGCATCTGTCCACCCGGGGTTCCATCGCCATGGTGCGGGCCGCCCGCCAAGCCGGGGTGGAGGTGACCGCCGAGGCGGCTACCCACCATTTCACCCTCACCGACGATGCCTGCGCCTCCTACGACCCGGTGTTCAAGGTCAACCCGCCCCTGCGCCCGGCCGATGATCGAGATGCGGTGCGCGAGGGCTTGGCCGATGGAGCGGTGGATGCCATCGCCACCGACCACGCCCCCCATTCCTCCGACGCCAAGGAGATGCCCTTCGACCAGGCGCCGCCGGGGATGCTCGGCCTGGAGACTGCCCTGGCCCTGGCGCTGACCGAGTTGGACCTGCCCATCGCCGAGGTGGTGGGGCTGCTGAGCTGGCGACCGGCGGCCATTGCCGGATTGAAGGGGATTCACGGCGGGCCGATTGAGTCCGGTGCTCCGGCCAATCTGTGCGTGTTCGATCCGCAAGAGACTTGGACCGTAGACCCCTACGACCTGGCCAGCCGCTCCCGCAACACCCCCTATGCCGGGCGCCAAGTGCGCGGCCGGGTGCGCCACACCATTGTCGGAGGGCGGGCGGTGCTGGTCGACCAGGAGATGCGGCCATGATCCATTGGCCGGGCTTCGCCTTGATTGCGTCGGAGATGAACCCATGATCCGCGAGGCGGCGCTGGTGCTCAGCGACGGCGAGGTGTTCGAGGGCGAGGCCATCGGCGCGGAGCCCGCCGGTGGCATCACCTCCGGCGAGGTGGTGTTCAACACCGTGCTCACCGGCTATCAGGAGGTGATCACCGATCCGTCTTACGCCGGGCAGATCATCACCTTCACCTATCCCCACATCGGCAACTACGGCGTGGCGCCGGCCGATCACGAGAGCCGCCGACCGTTCTGTCGCGGCGTGATCGTGCGGGACATGGCCCGCCGCCGCTCCAACTGGCGCTCCACCGACGACTTGGAGGCCTTCCTGGCAGCCCAGGGCATCGCCGGTCTCGCTGGGGTTGACACCCGGCGGCTCACCACCCACATCCGCGATGCCGGCGCCATGCCCGGCGCCTTCGGCACCGCCGCCGAGGCCGACCTGCGGGCGGCGGCCGCCGCCGAGCCCGGCACCGACGGGGTGGACTTGGTGGCCACCGTGACCCGCCCCGAGTCGGAGCACTTCACCAGCATCCGAGACGACGGCCGCGCGCCCCACCGGGTGGTGGCCCTGGACTTCGGGCTCAAGGCCACCATCGTGTACCACCTGCGGACCATCGCCCATGTGGAGGTGGTGCCGGCGGGCACCTCCGCGGCCGACGTACTGGCCCGAAAGCCCGACGGGGTGTTCTTGTCGAACGGTCCCGGCGATCCCGACGCGGTGGCCGGCGCGGTGGACACCATCACGGGACTTCTGGGCGAGGTGCCGATTTTCGGCATCTGCCTGGGCCACCAGCTCTTGGCCTCGGCGCTGGGCGGGGAGACTTACAAGCTTCCCTTCGGCCACCACGGCGGCAACCACCCGGTGCGCAACCTGGCCACTGGAGCGGTGGAGATCACCAGCCAGAACCACAACTTCTGCGTGGCCGACAGCTCCATACCCGGCGCCGACATCACTCACATCAACCTCAACGACCACACCGTGGAGGGCCTGCGCTGCCGAGACCTACCCGCGTTCAGCGTCCAGTACCACCCCGAGGCCGGCCCCGGCCCCCACGACTCCCGCTATCTGTTCGTCCAGTTCGACGAACTCATGGCCGGTCTGCACCCAACGGTGGCAGGCCCGTCGCAGGGGCAGCTTCTCGGGGGATCGACCCATGCCTAAGCGGACCGACATCGAGTCGATCCTTCTCATCGGGTCGGGCCCCATCGTGATCGGCCAGGCCTGCGAGTTCGACTACTCCGGAACCCAGGCCTGCCGGGTGCTGCGCGACGAGGGCTATCGGGTGGTGCTGGCCAACTCCAATCCGGCCACGATCATGACCGACCCCGAGTTCGCCGACGCCACCTATGTGGAGCCCCTCAGCGCCGAGGTGCTCACCAGCATCATCCAACGGGAGCAGCCCGACGTGCTGCTGCCCACCTTGGGCGGGCAGACCGCGCTGAATCTGGCCATGGAGCTCATCGAGTCGGGGGTGGTGGACAAATACGGGGTGGAGGTGATCGGCGCCGACCAGACCGCCATCTCCACGGCCGAGGACCGGGCCAAGTTCCGCCAGGCCATGATCGACATCGGATTGCCCGTGCCCCCGTCGGCCACCGCCAACACTCTGGAAGAGGCGATGGAGGTCATGGAGCGCATCGGGCTTCCCGTGATCATCCGCCCGGCCTACATCCTGGGCGGAACCGGTACCGGCATCGCGCATACCCCTGAGCAGGGGCGGGAGATGTGCGCTCGCGGCCTCGCTGCCAGCCCGATCAGCGAGATCCTCATCGAGCAGTCGATCGCCGGTTGGAAGGAGTACGAGCTCGAGGTGATGCGCGACCAGGCCGACAACTGCGTGGTGGTGTGTACTATCGAGAACCTCGACCCCATGGGGGTCCACACCGGCGACTCCATCACCGTGGCCCCGGCCCAGACCCTGTCGGATGTGGAGTATCAGGCGCTGCGGGACGCCGCCTTCGACTGCATCCGCCGGGTGGGAGTGGAAACCGGCGGATCCAACATTCAGTTCGCGGTGAACCCCGACAACGGCGAGTTCGTGATCATCGAGATGAACCCGAGGGTGTCGCGCTCATCGGCGCTGGCCTCCAAGGCCACCGGGTTTCCCATCGCCAAAATCGCCGCCCGCCTGGCGGTGGGCTACACCCTCGACGAGATTCCCAACGACATCACCGAGAAGACCCCGGCGTGTTTCGAGCCGGTCATCGACTACGTGGTCACCAAGGTGCCCCGGTGGGCGTTCGAGAAGTTCCCCGGGGTGTCGGGGGTGCTCAACACCCAGATGCAGTCGGTGGGGGAGGTCATGGCCATCGCCCGCACCTTCACCGAGTCGCTCCAGAAGGGGCTGCGATCACTGGAGCTGGGCCGCTACGGCCTCAATGCCGACCCCGCTGAGGCCGCCTACGACTCCCTCAGCGACGAGGAGCTGCTGGCCGCCGCCGCGGTGGCAACCCCCGAGCGGATCTTCCAGCTCGAGGCCCTGTTGCGGCGGGGGCTCACGGTGGCGGAGCTGTTCGAGGCCACCAAGGTGGACCCGTGGTTCTGCGACCAGATCCTCCAGATCACCGAAGAGCGGGCCGCGCTGGAAGAGTGCGGATTCGAGGCCATGACCCGCCGAGCGTGGAAGCGGGCCAAGCAGTTCGGGTTCTCCGATGCCCAGCTCGGCTATCTCTGGAATGTGCCGGCTGCCGAAATTCGGGCGGCCCGCATCGGCGCGGGGGTGGAGGCGACGTTCAAGACGGTGGACACCTGCTCGGCCGAGTTCGAGGCCGAAACCCCGTACCACTACTCCACCTATGAGGACGTGGGCGAGGTGGCCCTCTCGGATCGGGCCAAGGTCATCATCTTGGGGTCGGGCCCCAACCGGATCGGTCAGGGAATCGAATTCGACTACTGCTGTGTCCATGCCTGCTTCGCGCTGTCGGAGGCGGGCTACGAGACGATCATGGTCAACTGCAACCCCGAGACGGTGTCCACCGACTACGACACCAGCGACCGACTCTATTTCGAGCCCCTCACCGAAGAAGACCTGCTCAATGTGATCGACGCCGAGCTGGCGTCGTCTCAGGCCGCGGGCGGCCCCGGCATTGCCGGGATCGTGGTGTCGCTCGGCGGGCAGACCCCGCTGAAGCTGGCCGGAGTGCTGCCCAACGGCTTGGTGGTGGGCACCAGCCCCAACAGCATCGACCTGGCCGAGGATCGGGAGCGCTGGAATGCCCTGTGCGCCCGCCTCGACATCCCCCAGCCGGCCGGGGGCATCGCGGCCACCGTGGAGGATGCCCTGGCGGTGGCCGACCGCATCGGCTACCCCGTGTTGGTGCGGCCCTCCTATGTGCTGGGAGGCCGGGCCATGGTCATCGTCTACACCGACGACGACTTGGCCGAGGCCATGGCCGAGATGGCCGCCTCCGGCTCATTGGGCCGCGAGGGCGGGCTGTCGGCGGAGCGGCCCGTGCTGATCGACCGCTTCTTGGAGGACGCCACCGAGGTGGACGTGGACGCCATCCGGGACATGACCGGCGAGATTCTCATCGGCGGAGTGATGGAGCATGTGGAGGAGGCCGGGGTTCACTCCGGCGACAGTGCCTGCATGCTGCCGCCGGTCCACCTCTCCGAGGCCACCGTGGCCCTGTTGGAGCGCTACGTGAAGGACATCGCCCACGCCCTGGATGTGGTGGGGCTCATCAACGTGCAGTTCGCGGTCAAGCAATTCGGCATCGGGGAGGCCGACCAGGTGTTCGTGCTGGAGGCCAACCCCCGGGCGTCGCGCACGGTGCCGTTTGTGGCCAAGGCCACCGGCGTGCCCCTGGTGAAAGTGGCCACCCGGGTCATGATGGGCGCCAGCCTGGCCGATCTGCGCCAGGAGGGGCTGCTGGGGCGCCGGGCCAACGGCGACCACATTTCGGTCAAGGAGGCGGTGCTGCCGTTCAACAAGTTCCCCGAGGCCGACGCCATCTTGGGCCCGGAGATGAAGTCCACCGGCGAGGTGATGGGCATCGACCTGCGCCCCGGACTGGCCTTTGCCAAGAGCCAGATCGCCGCGGGCGCCCCGCTGCCCTCCAACGGCACCGTGTTGATGTCGCTGGCCGACCGGGACAAGGCCGCCGGAGTGGAGATGGCCCGGGGCTTCACCGGGCTGGGCCTGGCCATTGCGGCCACTTCCGGCACTGCGGCGGCGCTGTCCGAGGCCGGGGTGCCGGTGGCCGAGGTGGTGGCCAAGGTCGGCGAGAAGGGCACCAACGTGGTGGAGCTGATTGACGAAGGGCGGGTGCAGTTGGTGGTGAACACCCCGAGAGGCCGGGGATCGCGGGCCGATGGCGATCACATCCGCCGGGCGGCCAGCCGCAACCGGGTGCCGCTTTTGACCACCGCCTCGGCCGGATTGGCGGCCGCCGACGGCATGGTCGACTGGGCCCGCCACCAGCTGCGGGTTCGGACCCTCCAGGAATACCACCGCGGGGTGACCAGCGATCAGCTGGCTTTCGAGCTGTGAGCCTCTAGTGGCCAGGGGTCGGAAACCGGAGCTGGATACCGCCATCGGCTCAGTTCGGTTGCCCAACCCGGTGATGACCGCCTCGGGCACGGTGGGCCACGGCACCGAATTGGCCCGCTACCTCGACTACTCGGCGCTGGGCGCGGTGGTGGTGAAATCGCTGGCCCCCTTTGAGTGGCCGGGCAACCCCCCGCCCCGAGTCCACCCGGTGCCAGCGGGAATGATCAACAGCGTCGGCCTGCAAGGTCCCGGCCTGCCCCGATGGCTGGCCGAGGAGCTGCCGGTGCTGGCCGACACCGGCGCCCGGGTGGTGGTGTCGATCTGGGGTCGCTCCCTGGACGACTTCGCCGCCGCCTCCGACCTGCTGGCGGCGACCGGAGGAACTGCCCTTGAGGCCGTGGTGGCGGTGGAGGTGAACGTCTCCTGCCCCAATCTGGAGGATCGGGGCCGCATGTTCTCCCACTCGGCGGCCATGACCCAGGCCGCGCTGGCCGCCACCGCCTCCTGCGGCTTGCCCCGGTGGGCCAAGCTCAGCGCTACCGGCGATCTGGTGGACATCGCCGCCGCCGCCGTGGAGGGCGGGGCCGCGGCCCTGACCCTCATCAACACCCTGCTGGGCATGGTCATAGACACCGAAGCCCGCCGGCCCGTGCTGGGCGCGGGCGGGGGAGGGGTGTCGGGCCGGGCCATGGGCCCGGTGGCGGTGAGATCGGTTTACGACGTGTACGCCGCCCTGCCTGATGTGCCCATCATCGGGGTGGGCGGGATCGCCTCGGGTACCGATGCGGTGGAGATGATGATGGCCGGGGCCAGCGCCTTGCAGGTGGGCACCGCCACATTCGCCGACCCCCGGGCCCCGGCCAAAGTGCTCCGGGACCTCGCTCGCTGGTGTGCATCCCGTGGTGTGAGCCGATTGGACGAGCTGATAGGAGCAGCCCATGAGTGAAACGACGCGCGATCCCCGGTTGGCCATCGCCCTGGACGTGGACGATCTGAATCTGGCTTGTTTGATGGCCGATGCCGTGTACCCATCGATGGGGGTGGCCAAAGTCGGATTCGAGCTGTTCGCCACCGCTGGCCCCACCGCGATCACCGCCATGATCGAACGGGGCTTTGAGGTGTTCGCCGACCTCAAGCTGCACGACATCCCCGCCACGGTGGAGAGGGCCGCGGCCGAGTTGGGCCGAACCGGGGTCCGCTGGCTCACCGTCCACACCGTCGGCGGGGCCGACATGCTGCGGGCTGGAGTGCAGGGCCTGGCCGAGGGCAGCGACGGCGCCGCCCAAGTGCTGGGTGTCACCATCCTCACCAGCGATGCCGACCGATCCCGGGCGGTGCTCGAAGAGCGGGCGGCACTGGCCCGCGACGCCGGCTGTGGCGGTGTGATCTGCTCGGCGGCCGACATCGGAGTGGTCAAGGAAGTGGCGCCCGAGCTGAAGCGGGTGGTGCCCGGCATCCGCCTCCCCGGCTCAAGCCACAACGATCAGGCCTCCGTGGCCACCCCTGAGGCCGCTATCGCCGCTGGGGCCTCCATCCTGGTGGTCGGCCGGACCGTGACTGCCGAGGTTCAAGCGCTTGACAGGGGCTCAAGCCAGCAAGACGGGGCTTTGACGGCCATGGCCGACAGGGCCAAGCAGGTTGCCGACAGCATCAGGCCCACTCGGCCATAGGCGGGGCATCCACGAGCCGACATTGACGAACTGAGCGCTTGGCGGCTACCGTGTTCGCCACGGCGGAGCCCGCTTAGCGTTCTTGAGCGGAGCTAGGGCTTCTTATCCTGCGCTTTTGCGCTCATACACAAGGTTCTTCGCCGTGATTCGTTCTTTCTGCCTTTCTGCTGGGTTGAGCATACGAGCTGCGCTGGCTGTGGCTGCGCTGGCGCTTGTATCGGGGTCTCTCGTTGCTTTGGCGCCGTCGTCCGCAGCCGCCCAGACAAAGCCGGTGGTCACGGTGACCGCCGATCAATCCCGGGTTTACGAACGGGAGTCTGCGTCATTCACCCTCACCATCAGTCCGGCCCCGACACAGGACATCTATGTCAAGTACTACGTCAACAATTCGTTCAGCGCGACTTCCATAAACAGCGACAATCTTCAGTCCATCACTGTCAGATCCGGTGAGACTTCCAAGAAGGTCAGTATCCCAACCCGAGAGCTGGTGTTCACCCAACGTGTCTCAAACAGAGATGGTAATGACAAGCGCTATCCGTGTCAGCCATCGGGTGCGGAGACGCCTGGTTTGTATGACAGCACGCAGCCTTCAGACCTCGACGACGAGAACTTCAAATTGCTCGTCAGCCTCTGCAACGGCATCAACCTCGATAGGTCTATGGGCCATGTGGAGGTGAGCCTGGACGTCCTGGCTGGCGACAAGGTCGGTTATACCGTTGGCGATCCGAGCAGGGCGACAACCGACGTGCGCGACAAAACGCGCAAGAGCAAGGACACTGCGGTTGAGGTGCCGGTGGTTGTGCCGGTGGTGGGGTTTGGTTCGGCTGTTTATTCGGGGGGTGAGGCTTCGGGGAGTCGGGGTGTGAGTGTGTCGGTGGGGTTGTCTCCGGTGGCGCCGGCGGGGTTCTCGGTGTCTTACACGGTGGGCGGCTCGGCGGGGTCGGGGAGCGATTTCACGGCTTTGCCGGGGAGTGTGGCGGTGTCCAAGGGGGCGTCTGCGGTGAGCATTCCGGTTGCGGTTCTCGACGATTCGGTGGATGAGGGCTCTGAGACGATTGTGCTGACTTTGGTTGACGGGGCGGCCTATGACCTGGGGTCGGCGGCGAAGACGACGGTCACGGTGGCCGACGATGACACTGCGGGGGTGTCGATTTCGCAGTCGGGCGGGTCGACGGCGGTGTCGGAGCCGTCGGGGACTGATGCCTACACGGTGGTTCTGGACTCCGAGCCGACTCATGATGTGTCGGTGGCGGTGGCGTCGGGGTCGCCGTCGGCGGCGAAGGTGAGCAAGAAGGGGGGGACGGCGGGGGCGTCGCTCACGCTGGTGTTCCGGCCGTCTGATTGGTCGACGGCGCAGACGGTGACGGTGTCGGCGGTGGACGACGACGTGGACAACCCCGGCGACAGCCGGTCGGCGGCCATCACCCATGCGGTGTCGTCGTCTGACGCCAAGTACAACGCGCTCGGCGGCCAGACCGTGACCGCCACAATCGCCGACAACGACACCGCGGTGCCGGTGGTTGTGCCGGTGGTGGGGTTTGGTTCGGCTGTTTATTCGGGGGGTGAGGCTTCGGGGAGTCGGGGTGTGAGTGTGTCGGTGGGGTTGTCTCCGGTGGCGCCGGCGGGGTTCTCGGTGTCTTACACGGTGGGCGGCTCGGCGGGGTCGGGGAGCGATTTCACGGCTTTGCCGGGGAGTGTGGCGGTGTCCAAGGGGGCGTCTGCGGTGAGCATTCCGGTTGCGGTTCTCGACGATTCGGTGGATGAGGGCTCTGAGACGATTGTGCTGACTTTGGTTGACGGGGCGGCCTATGACCTGGGGTCGGCGGCGAAGACGACGGTCACGGTGGCCGACGATGACACTGCGGGGGTGTCGATTTCGCAGTCGGGCGGGTCGACGGCGGTGTCGGAGCCGTCGGGGACTGATGCCTACACGGTGGTTCTGGACTCCGAGCCGACTCATGATGTGTCGGTGGCGGTGGCGTCGGGGTCGCCGTCGGCGGCGAAGGTGAGCAAGAAGGGGGGGACGGCGGGGGCGTCGCTCACGCTGGTGTTCCGGCCGTCTGATTGGTCGACGGCGCAGACGGTGACGGTGTCGGCGGTGGACGACGACGTGGACAACCCCGGCGACAGCCGGTCGGCGGCCATCACCCATGCGGTGTCGTCGTCTGACGCCAAGTACAACGCGCTCGGCGGCCAGACCGTGACCGCCACAATCGCCGACAACGACACCGCGGTGCCGAAGACTGTCAAACCGGGCAACAACCCGGGCGCGGGCAACAACCCGGGCGCGGGCAACAACCCGGGCGCGGGCAGCGGGCAGAGCCCCTCTTTCGCCGGCATTCCTACCATCTCCTCCGACGCATGGTTCCCGGTCCAGCTTCCCCCGGTGGAAGTGAACGTGGAACAAGAGTCGGCTCAATCGATTGCGATGGGCGAATCGGCTGAATTCACGGTGTCTGTCGAAACCCCGATTTCGATCAACATCAGGCTCTTCCTTGACGTAGAGAGCCAGTCGAGCCCCGGCGCCGACTACGAGATCGACTGCCAGCTGCTCGGAGACGACCAGTGGGAGCCGCTGGGCCAAGATCCCTCTCAGCTGATCGTTGACCTGCCCAGCCGCAGCGAAGGTGCGCTGATAAGGGTCACATCTCGCCACACCGGTGTATCCGACCGCGATATCCCACTGCGGGTGGGCATCGACGAGCGGAGCTTCGTCCGGGGTTCGGTGCTGGATATTGAATCGCAGGGAGAAGCGAGCATCCTATTAACGGGGTCAAGCGGACAGGGCAACCAGCCGCAGGGCCATGTCAACCGAGAGCTGGTGGGGGCTTCAAAAGACGATAAGGCATCCGACTCCGCAAATAGTGGTGGGATTGCAGCAGACGGCGGTTCTGACGACACCGGTGAGGAAGCGTCTGCTGACTCCGAAGCGCATTATTTCCTCACCTATAGCGTCAAGCCCGGCGACACGCTGGAGGCAATCGCCCAAGCCTCCTACGGGGACGCTGCGCAGTGGCAGCGCATCTTCGATGCCAACCGGGGACGCCGCCAGAACGACGGCTATATGTTCACCAGTTCAGATTCGATCCGGTACGGGTGGGTCCTGAACATCCCCAACCCAATCTCCGTGCCTCGCGCCAGCGCTGCGGTCGGCGCCCGGTATGTCTCCTACGTTGTGCAGCCAGGAGACAGCCTCGGCGCCATTTCACAGAAGGCGTATGGCGATGCCGGCTACTGGACGCGGATTGAGGCTGCGAATATGGGGCGCCGACAGGTCGGAGGAGGGCTCTTCACCAACTCAGATCGCATCGAGGCGGGCTGGGTGCTACGCATTCCGCTGGCTGGCTGAACGGTCTCAGGCTCCAAATCCCCAACATGACTTGCAGCCTAAACTACAATGGTGTAATGGCAGGACCCCCACAACTGACAGCAGAACAGCGCCAGGCAGCGTTGGCCAAGGCTGGCGAGGTGCGCCGCAGGCGAGCCGACGTCAAGCACAAGCTCAAGATGAGGACGATCACGCTCTCCCAACTGCTGGAAGACGCTGAAACCGATGAGGTAATCGCCGGAACCAAAGTGCTCGCCGTCTTGGAGTCCCTTCCAGGCATGGGCAAGGTTCGGGCCCGCAAGATGATGGACGAGATCGGCATTGCCGACAGCCGTCGCATCCGCGGGCTGGGCGATCAGCAGCGGGCCTCGCTGCTCGCACGCTGCGGCGACTAGTAGATCATCCCCTCATCATCGTTTTGTCCGGCCCCGGCGGGGTCGGCAAGGGGACGATCGCGGCTGCTTTAGTGGCCGCGGACCCCAAATTATGGCTCAGTCGCTCGTGGACGACGCGTGTGCGTCGACCAGGTGAGCCGGAAACTGCCTATGTGTTCGCCGAAGAGTCCGAGTTCCGGGCCAAGATCGCCGAAGACGGCTTCGTGGAATGGGCAGAGATCGCCGGAAACCTCTACGGAACGCCGCAACCCGATCCTCCGGCAGGCTGCGACGTTCTGTTGGAGATCGATGTCCAAGGGGCAGTCCAAGTAAGGGAGAGCCATCCCGAGGCTCTGTGCATCTTCGTCGAAGCACCATCGGCGGCAGAGCAGGAATCCCGTCTGCGAGGCCGGGGCGATTCCGAGAGCCATATCGCCAAACGGCTGGCTCTGGCCGACTCTGAGCGAATCCGGGCTTACGAGCTCAACGCGATCCACGTCGTCAACGACAGCCTTGACGAGGCGGTGGCCGCCATCGGCGCTCTGATCGAAGAAGCCCGCTTGGACAATGCCGAATAAGTCACCCTGTCCTGATATCATTAGCCCGCTCTCCCCAGACTTTTGGGAAGAAGGCTGCACTCAATAGAAGGCACGCAAGAAAAGGCCCGTACTGATGTCTGAACAGCACGACACCATGATGTATCCGACCATTGAGGAGCTCTTGGGGCGCACCGACTCCAAGTTCCGTTTGGTGACACTGGGAGCGCTGCGGGCCTGTCAGATCAACTCCTATTTCGGCCAGCTGGGCGAGGGTTTGGGCGCGATGGTTCCGCCCCAGGTGCTGACGATGTCGCGCAAGCCCCTGTCCATTGCCTTCGAGGAGATCGCCTCCGACAAGATCATCGCCACCGATCCTCCCGAGGTCACCGAAGAGGAGCTTCTGGCCGATGCCATGATCCCAACCGGCGAGGCTGGCCTGGAACAAGCCGACCCGGACGACGCTGGTCCAGACGAGGCCGATCTGGACTCAGCGTCCTGACAAAACCATGAAATCGCTCGCCGGCAAGCGCATCGTGCTCGGCGTGAGCGGGGGGATCGCGGCGTACAAGGCGGTTGAGGTTTGCCGTCGGCTGGTGGACGCCGGTGCCCATGTCGTCCCGGTCTTGACCAAGGGCGCCACCCGGTTTGTGGGCCGGGCCACCTTTGATGCATTGGCCTCTGAGCGCAGCCAGATGAGTCTTTTCGACGAGGACGACCCCATTCCCCACACCACGCTGGGCCAGACTGCCGACTGCGTGGTGGTGGCGCCGGCCACCGCCCGGGTTATCGGCGCCTACGCCGCCGGCATCAGCTCCGACCTGCTGACCGCCACTCTCATAGCCACTCGGGCCCCGGTGGTGATCTGCCCGGCGATGCACACCGAGATGTGGGAGCACCCCGCGGTGGCCGACAACATCGCCACCCTGGTCGAGCGGGCTGTTCACATCGTGGGGCCGGAATCGGGCCGCCTGGCGGGAGGCGACGAGGGTGCCGGACGCTTGAGCTCCCCGGAAGACATCGTGGCCGCAGTGATCCAGGCAGTCGGCGCCGGCAGCGAGCGCCAAGACATGGCCGGCCTTTCGGTGGTGGTCACCGCGGGGGGCACCCGAGAGCCCATCGACCCGGTGCGCTATATCGGAAACCACTCCTCGGGCAAGCAGGGCTATGCCTTTGCCGACGAGGCGGCCGGTCGGGGGGCCGAGGTGACCGTCGTCTCCACCGTGGACCGCCCCGGCTCTCCGGAGGCGACCGTGTTGCCAGGGGTCACGGTGGTGAGAGTCGACACCGCAGAGGAGATGGCCGAGGCCACCGAGTCGGCGGCGGCGGCGGCCGATGTGGTGATCATGGCGGCGGCGGTGGCCGATTTCCGCCCGGTCGGCCCGGCCGGGGTGAAGCTCAAAAAGCGCGACGGGGTTCCGGCCATCGAGTTGGAGCCCACCCCCGACATCTTGGCCGCGCTGGGGGCGTCCAAGCCCGAGGGTCAGATCCTGGTGGGATTCGCCGCTGAGACCTGCGATGTGGCCGACAACGCCGCCGCAAAGTTGAACGGCAAGGGGGCCGACTACATCGTGGCTAACGATGTGGCGGCCGAGAACGCCGGCTTTGCCTACGACACCAACGAGGTGCTGGTGCTAGCTTCCGATGGCCGAGTCCGGCCGGTCGGACTGCGCTCCAAACGCCAAGTGGCTCGAGCCATCCTCGACTTGGTGATGGAAGACCGGGCTGAAGCCCGTGAGGAGAATCAATGAGCCAAGGGTCAAATGGCCGACACCGCTTCACGTCTGAGTCGGTCACCGGCGGCCATCCTGACAAGATCGCCGATCAGATATCCGACGGAGTGCTAGATGCCCTGCTAGCCGTGGACATCGGCAGCCGGGTGGCGTGTGAGACTTTGGTCACCACTGGACTGGTGGTGGTGGCCGGAGAGATCTCCACCGACGGGTATATCGACATTCCCCGGGTGGTGCGCGACACCATCACCGGGATCGGGTATGACCGAGAGGACTACGGCTTCGACGGCAACACCTGCGGGGTGATGGTGTCCATCGATGATCAGTCTCCCGACATTGCCCAGGGTGTGGACCGGCTCGATCCGCTGGAGCAGGGGGCCGGCGACCAGGGAATGATGTTCGGCTTTGCCTGCGATGAGACCCCCGAGCTGATGCCGCTGCCCATCCACATCGCCCACCGTATGGTGGAGCGCCTGACCGAGGTCCGACGGTCGGGGTGTGTGCCCTACCTGAGGCCCGACGGCAAGAGCCAGGTGACGTTCGAGTACGAGGGAACCCGGGCGGTTGGGCTGAGTGCCGTACTGATTTCGGCCCACCACCGCGACGGAACCGATCTCAACGAGATGAAGGACGACCTCAAAGAGCAGGTGATCGACCCCGTGGTTCCCGAGCAGTTCCGCGACGACGACTACGACGTGCTGGTCAATCCCACCGGGAAGTTCGTGAGGGGTGGACCGGTGGCCGACGCCGGCCTGACTGGGCGCAAGATCATTGTCGACACCTACGGGGGCATGGCCCGCCACGGCGGGGGCGCCTTCTCGGGCAAAGACCCCAGCAAGGTGGACCGCTCGGCCGCGTATGCGGCCCGCTGGGTGGCCAAGAATGTGGTGGCCTCTGGCGCCGCATCCCGCTGCGAAGTGCAGGTGTCGTATGCCATCGGCATCGCCCGCCCGATGTCGGTGATGGTGGAGAGCTTTGGCACTGAGAGGGTGGACCCGGCCAAGATCAGCCACCAAGTGAATGAAATCTTCGATTTGCGCCCTGCGGCCATCATCCGGGATTTGGAGCTGCTGCGGCCGATCTACCGGAACACGGCGGCGTACGGCCACTTCGGACGCAGTCCCGAGAGCATCTTCACCTGGGAGCGCACCGATCGGGTGGACGACCTCCGCTCCGCCCTGGGTCTCTAGCAGTCTTGGCCTTTTGAACGTTCGGGTTCTGACCGACGTCTTAGCCATAGATCGCGAGTTCACCTACACGGTCCCCGAAGGCTGGACCGACGATCCCCGGTTCGGGCTGGGGGCCATGGTGCGGGTGGTGCTGCACGGCCGCCGGGTGGGGGGCTGGATCACCGAGGTGGGCGTGGAGGCTCCCGAAGAGGTGGAGCTCACCCCGCTGGCCAAGCTCAGCAGCTTGGGGCCTGGACGGGAGCTGATAGATCTGAGCGAGTGGGCGGCGTGGCGCTGGGCCGGACGCCGGGCCCACTTCCTGCGGACTGCCTCGCCTCCCCGAGTGGTGGCTGGGTTGCCCCGGCCGTCGCGTTCCCGGTTGGTGCCCTCGGGAGACTACGCCGATCTCTTTGAGGGAGAGGGCCGCACCCTGCGCCAGGGGCCCTCCGACGATCCTTTGCCTATCGCCCTTGCCGCCGCGTCCCGAGGCCAGGCGCTGATCTTGGCGCCTGACCACGACCGGGCTGATGATCTGGCCAGGCGGTTAGCACGGGAAGGGGTGTGGGCGGTGCGATACCCCGATGGCTGGGCCGCGGCCGCGGCGGGGGCCACCGTGGTGGGCACGGTGTCGGCGGCGTGGGCGCCGGCCCCTGAACTGGCCGCAGTGCTGGTGGTAGACGAGCACGACGAGTCGTACCGCTCGGATTCGGCGCCCACGTGGAGCGGCCGGGACGTGGCCGTCGAGCGGGCCCGGCGGGCGGGCGTGCCCTGCGTGCTGCTGTCGCCGGTGCCCTCCTTGGAGGCGCTGCGGTCTCGGCTGGTGATGCGCCCTTCTCGGGGCACCGAGCGGGACAGCTGGCCGCAGGTGGTTGTGGTGGACCGCCGCAGTGAAGACCCTGGTCGCGCCGGCCTGTACTCCCCGGAGCTGGTGCGGGACCTGCGAGACGGAGGTCGGGTGGCCTGCGTGCTGAACCGCCGGGGCCGGGCGCTGCTGCTGGCCTGCCACCTGTGCGGCGAACTCGCCGTATGCACTGAGTGCGGCGCATCCATGCGCCAGACCGAGGACAAGCAGTTGCGGTGTCGGGCGGGTGATCATGTTCGCCCCCTGGCGTGCGCCGAGTGCGGCAGCACCAAGATGCGCAACCTCCGGGCCGGGGTGAAGCGGGTTCGCGAGGAGATCGAGGCCCTGATTCGCACCCCGGTGGCCGAGGCCACCGGCAGCGGCTATGACGGCCCGCCCACCGCCCGGGTGGTGGTGGGCACCGAGGCGGTGCTGCACTTGGGCCGACCGTTCGACACGGTGGCATTCTTGGAATTGGACCAGGAGCTGCTGGCTCCCCGATTCCGGGCCCGGGAGCAGGCGTTGGCCCTCATTGCCCGAGCGGCCCGGATCACCGGTCCCCGTGACGCTGGCGGCAAGATCGTGCTGCAAACCCGCCTGCCCGACGATCCCGTGGTAACCGCGGCGCTCCGGGCTGATCCGTCGCGGTTGGCCCGCGCTGAGCGAGATCGTCGCCAGGAGCTAGTCCTGCCTCCCTACGGGGCCATCGCGGTGGTGTCCGGGCCGGAGGCCGGTGAGTATATGGCGCGTCTCGGCACGCCGTTGGGAGTTCAGATCGCCCCCGCCCCCAGTGGGCAGTTTTTCCTGCGGGCCCCTGACTACGACACCCTCTGCGACGCCCTCGCCTCAGTGGAGCGCCCCAGCGGCCGACTCCGTATCGACGTCGACCCCATCAGAGCGATTTAGTCGAGGCTGCGACCCTCAAGGGTGGAAATCCGCTCCCCGTGGTTGTGCAGCCTGTCGTCGGTCCGCTCGAATTTGTTGTCGTAGCGCTCGATGACACTTGCCAAGTAGGACTCAAGCTTGTCGATGCGCTGCTCGATGCGTCGCATATAGAAGCCGACGACGCTGACAATGCTTGCCCCGTAAACGCTCAGCATGACAGTTGTGGTGACATCCATGTTTGTCTGTCTTTCGCGCTGGTTGTGCTTCGGGGGAAGCCCTCTCATTGTAGCCCCGAAATATGACAATGTGCCTCAGCTCTGTGGTCGAATCTCCAAGATTCGGTAGCCGCGGCGGGAGCTGAGCCGGGTGGTGGGCCAGCCCTGTTGGTTGAGCCAGCGGGCCAGAGAATCGGAGCCCAGGTTCTTGTTCACCACCAGGTAGGCCCGGCCGTCGGGGGCCAGCCGGCCCAGCCAAGTCGCCAGCACCTCGTGGAGGGCGGCTTTGCCGATGCGGATGGGCGGGTTGGAGTAGATGGCGGCAAAGCGCACATCGGAGGGCACTTCGTCGGGTTGGCACACCGTGGCGTCGGGTCGGTTGTGGCGGTCGAGGTTGGCCCGGCACAGCTCCAAGGCCCGGGGGTTCACATCAACGGCCCACAGCGGGGCCTGGGGCGCCCACTGGCCCAGCGCCACCGCGATAGGGCCGTAGCCGCAGCCCAGGTCGAGCAATGAGCCGTCTTGGGGCGGTCGGGGCGCTTCGTCCAGCAGATATCGAGTGCCGAAGTCCAGCTCATCGGGGGAGAACACCCCCCGGTCGGTGGCCAGTTCCACATCCAGATCGCCCACCCGCAAACCGACGGTTCCCGGCCGCCGCTTTCCGCCCGGTGAGGCGCTGAAGTAATGCGAGTCGCCCACGGTTTGACGGTAACCTGAAACGATGGCCCCACTGCGGATACGGGTGTATGGCGACCCGGTATTGCGGCGCGTGGCCGAAGATGTGGCCGACATCGACGGCACCATGGCCGATCTTTGCCAGGAGATGCTCACCGCTATGTACGAGGCCCCCGGCATCGGCTTGGCTGCTCCGCAGGTGGGGGTGTCGCAGCGGTTCTTCGTGTACGACTTCGGCGAGGGGCCCGGTGTGCTGGTCAACCCCGAGATCATCGAGAGCGACGGGGAGTGGTCCTACAACGAGGGCTGCCTGTCGGTGCCCGAGTTGTCGTGGGAGATTGTCCGCCCCCGCAGCATCCACTTGAAGGGCTATGACTTGGACGGCAACGAGGTCAGCCTTGAGGCCGAGGACCTTGAGGCTCGGCTGTTTCAGCACGAGCTTGACCACTTAGCGGGCAAGATGCTGCTCGACTACCTGGACGAGGATCAGCGCCGGGAGGCCAAGCGCATCCTACGCCAGCGTGCGATGGGCGGGGCGAGTAGTCCCCCCGCTAGTGGCGACGGGCTGTCGCTGCCGTGATCGACCCGCCGGCGGACATTCGCCGGCTCGTTTACCTCGGCACTCCTGAGGAGTCGGTGCCGTTCTTGGAGGCACTGGATGAGGCCGGATTCGATGTGGCCTTGGCGGTGACCCGGCCCGACAAGCGCCGAGGGCGGCGAGCCGACCCCTCGCCCAGCCCGGTGAAGGCCGCGGCTTTGAACCTGGGTATTCCGATGTCGTCTGAAGTGGACGATGTGTTGGACGCCGACGCCGATCTGGGGGTGGTGGTGGCCTTCGGCCAGATCATCAAGCCCCATGTTCTGGATCGGTTGGCCATGGTCAACATTCACTTCTCGCTGTTGCCCCGCTGGCGGGGGGCGGCCCCGGTGGAGCGGGCCATCCTGGCCGGCGACCAGACCACCGGGGTGTGTTTGATGGAGGTGGCCGAGGGGCTCGACACCGGCCGGGTCTATCGCAGGGTAGAAGTACCCATCGCCCCCGAGGCCACCGCGGCGTCGTTGCGGGCTGATTTGGTGGAGGCCGCGGTTCCGATGCTGGTCAGCGCCCTACAAGATGGCCTGGGCACTCCGGAACCTCAGCAGGGAGAGCCGGTCTACGCCGCCAAGATCACCCGCGAAGAGCTTCGCCTCGACTGGGCGAGTTCGGCGGAGTTCTTGCATCGCCAAGTCCGGGTGGGCGGGGCGTGGACGACGTGGAAGGGCAAGACCCTGAAGATCTGGTCGGCTGACCCAGTCGACGGTTCCCAATCGTCCGGGGAGCTCGACGGACCTGTCGTAGGCACTGGCGACGGGCAACTCCGCCTGGTGGAGGTTCAGGCCGAGGGCAAGTCGCGCCAACCCGCCGAAGACTGGCTCCGGGGTGCTCGCCCGACGCCGGGCGACCGGCTCGGATCGTGAGCCGTTCCCGGCCGGGTGGGGCGACGGGGAACTCCCGAGCCGTCGCCGCCCAGCTCCTCGACCGGATCGAGGGCGACGGGGCCTTTGCCAATTTGGTATTGGCCTCAGCCAAGCTGCCCGAACGCGACGCCGGGCTGATAACCGAGCTGGTCTACGGGGTGACCCGCATGCGTCGGGCCTTGGACCACCTCATCGACGCCTTCGTGTCGGAGCCGCCTGATCTCGCCACCCGAAATCTGCTGCGAGTCGGGGCCTATCAGATGCACATGTTGGACACCCCGGCCTATGCCGCGGTGAGCGAAACCGTTGAAGCTGCCCCTAGACGCCAACGGGGATTCGTCAACGCCGTCTTGCGCCGGGTGGGTGAGCTAGAGCCAGCCTGGCCCACTGAGGCGGTCAGGCTCAGCTATCCGGATTGGATGGTGGCCCGGCTGGAGCATGATCTCGGGGCTGACGATGCCCACGCTGCCTTGGAGCAGATGAACCGCCCGGCGGTGGTGTCCACCCGGCCCGACGGCTATGTCCAGGATCGAGCGTCGCAATGGGTGGCGGAGTTGGTCGACCCCCAGCCGGGAGAGCGGGTGCTGGACATGTGCGCCGGCCCCGGTGGCAAGGCCACCGCATTGGCTGGGAGTGATGCGACCGTGGTGGCGGCTGATAGTCGGAGGCATCGAGCCTCCCTGGTGGCGGACAATGCCGCCAAGACCGGTGTCTCCCTGGCGGGAGCGGTGGCCGCCAACGGCCTCCGGTCGCCGTTTCACCCCGGGACTTTCGACCGAGTGCTGGTTGACGCCCCCTGTTCGGGTCTGGGCGTGCTGGGGCGGCGGGCCGACGCCCGTTGGCGAGTAGAACCCGATGATGTGGAGGAGCTGGCCCGCCTCCAGGCCGAGTTGGTTGGAGCCGCGTTCGGCCTGATCCGCCCAGGGGGAGCGGTGATATACAGCGTCTGCACCATGACCAGGCCTGAGACGGTGGCCATTGACGAATTTGTGGCCCAAGAGCACCCCGATGCCGCCATAGTTCCCATAACCGATTCCCGCTGGCGATCCCACGGTCGCGGCGCCCTCGTTCTCCCCCAAGACCACAGAACCGACGGCATGTTTGCTGTCATATACAAGACCTCCGGTGGGTAGTGTGACCGGCAATGGCTGATCTTGAAACGGCGGGTCTGGCCGCCAAAGTACTGACTGTGTCGGACGGCGTGATTGCCGGCACCCGCCAAGACGGCTCGGGCGATGCCTTGGTGGAGATGCTCACTGGCGAGGGCTACGACATCGCCGACCGCAGGGCCGTTGAGGACGGCGTCGAATCGGTGCGCGATGCCCTGTTGGACATGTCCAACGGATTCGCCGGTCTCGTCGTCACCACTGGGGGGACTGGATTCGGCCCTCGTGATCTCACTCCTGAGGGCACCGCCGCCGTGTTGGAGCGCCGGGCTGACGGCTTGGCCGAAGCATCCCGGCTGGTGAGCCCGTTCGGGCGCTTGTCCCGGGCCATCGCCGGCACTAAGGGCACGGCGCTGATCGTGAACTTGCCCGGCTCGCCCAAAGGCTCAGTGGAGTGCTTGGAGGCGGTGCTCGACGTGGTTCCCCACGCCTTGCGCCTGCTGGCTGACCAGCCCACCGAGCATTGACATCCAGACAGCATCAACAAGCCCAGATGATGGATCTGGCCTTGGAGGCGGCCCGCTCCTGTCGGCTGGTCACTTCTCCCAATCCGTGGGTGGGCTGTGTGGTCGACACCGGCGAGGATCAGTACCTGGGGGCCACATCACCGCCCGGTGGCAATCACGCCGAGATCAACGCCCTGGAGGCCGCTGGTCCGTTAGCCCGGGGTGCCGACCTCTACACCACGTTGGAGCCGTGCGACCACCAGGGTCGTACCGGTCCGTGTACCGAGGCCATTGTCGCCGCAGGGGTGGCCCGGGTGGTGGTGGCCGTTCAGGATCCCGATCCTGCGGTGTCGGGCCGGGGCATCGCTGCGCTCCGAGAGGCGGGGATATTGGTCGAGGTGGGCGTGCGGGGAGCCGAGGCCGCCGATCTGCTGGCGCCGTATCTGAAACACCGCCGCACCGGGCTTCCCTGGGTGGTGCTGAAGCTGGCCGCCACCCTGGACGGCCGCATTGCCGCCCCCGATGCCACCAGCCGCTGGATCACCGGTCCCGAAGCCCGGGCCGATGTACACCGGCTCCGGGCCGAGAGCAACGCGGTGCTGGTGGGAGCGGGCACCGTCCGGGCCGACGATCCTGCCTTGACGGTGCGCGACTGGCAGCCGCCCTCTGGGGTCCCTCCCCGTACCAGCCAACCGTTGCGGGTGGTGTTGGGCACCGCCCCGCCCGATGCTCGGGTCCATCCCGCTCTGGAGATGGACGGGCCGCTGGAGCAGGTGCTGGGGGAGTTGGGGGAGCGGGGAGTGATCCAGCTCCTGGTCGAGGGGGGCGCAGCGACCGCGGCTGCCTTCCATCGGGCCGGCTTGGTTGACCACTACGCCGTGTATCTGGCCCCCGCCCTGTTCGGCGGCGGCGACGGCCGTCCCATGATGGCGGGTCCAGGGGTTCCCACCATCGATGAGCTGTGGCGAGGCGAGATCACTACGGTCACCCGGCTTGGCCCCGACCTGCGGATCGACCTTCGTCCCGAATAGCCGGTATTGATCGCAGACCGGCGGATCGACCTTCGTCCCGAATAGCCGGTATTAATCGCAGACCGGCGGTCGGCGACCGGTAGCGTTGGAGTCATGCTCTCGTTGGTTTTGCCCAAGGGATCGTTGGAAAAGGCGACCTTGGAGCTCTTCGACGCCGCCGACATCCCGGTGAACCGCAGTTCGGACGTGGCCTACAAGGCGACGATCAACGACCCCCGCATCGATCAAGTCCGCATCCTGCGGCCCCAGGAGATTCCCCGCTATGTGGCCGACGGGCTGTTCGATTTGGGCATCACCGGGCGCGACTGGGTGACCGAGACGGACAGTGACGTGGTCTCTTTGGGCCAGCTTCAGTATTCCAAGAACACCTCTCGGCCGATCCGCATGGTGCTGGCGGTGCCCGACGACTCGCCGTGGGAAGAAGTCGGGGATCTGCCCCAGGGGGTGAAGATCTCCAGCGAGTATCCCGCTTTGACCAAGCGGTTCTTCGACGGTCTGGGCATTGAGGCCGACATCGCCCTGTCGTACGGAGCCACCGAGGCAAAGGCCCCTGACATTGTGGACGCAGTGGTGGAGATCACCGAGACCGGGCGGGCGCTGCGGGCGGCCAGCCTCAAGATCATCCACACAATCCTCACTTCCTACACCGAGCTGATCGCCAACCCGGCCAGCTACGCCCACCCTGAGCGTCGCCATGCCATGGAGCAGATCCACACCCTGTTGGGCGGGGTGCTGGAAGCCAGGGGCAAGGTGCTGGTCAAGATGAACGTGCCGTCGGAAAGCCTGGACAAAGTGATCGACTTACTGCCGTCCATGAAGGCACCCACGGTCAACGAGCTGTTCGGGGGCCACGGCTATGCGGTGGAGACGGTGGTGCCCAAAGCGGACATCAACGTGTTGATCCCCGATCTGCGAGACGCCGGGGCTAGCGACATCATCGAGCTGCCGCTGGCCAAGATCGTCCATTGAGCTTGGCTGGTCGCAACATCCCCCTCATCGGCACCGTTGCCAGCTTCGACAGCGGTACAGGCTGGGGGACGATCGCCGCGGGAGACGGTACGGCCTATCCCTTCCATTGCACCGCCATTGCCGACGGGACCCGCACTATCGAGGCAGGCGTCGCGGTGACCTTCCAATTGGCCGCGGGCCACCGGGGTGTTTGGGAAGCGGCAGGAATTACTCCCCGCTAGACCCCGGATCGTCTTCTTCTGAGTATTCGGCGTCTTCGGCGCCACCCTCCATCGCCCGGGACACCTGCACGAACGCCATGCGGATCTGATGAAGGGCATCTTTGAGGGTGGCCTCGTGCTCGCCGAGGCGTCCCTCCAGCCCCTCCACCACCGCACCCAGGGCGTCGATGGCCAATCGGGACTCTTCCAAGTTGGGCGGTTGCTGGCTGAGGTGGATGGCTCCCAGCTCATACAGCCCCATGGCGTGGTTCCCCACCACCACCGACGCCGGGGTGTTGGCGATCTGCTCCCGGGCCTCGGCCAGCTGCTGGGCCAGTTCCTCGGCCTGAGCCCGTTCCTCATCGCTCAACCCGGCCAGCGGGTCTTCAACTTGATCTGATGCGCCCTGCGGCGGAGGGGTTGCCGACCGTTCTCGGCCGTCGTCAACCGGCACCTCGCCGCCGGGAGTCCACAGTGTGCTCATTTTCTTTCTTCGGCTCCTTTTTGCCTCGTCTGGCGTGATTGCGCCCTAACGCTGATACTGTTACCCCGCAACTCCGGCACGCAAACGGGATCGAAAAGTTCCCAGCGTGCCAGCCCCCATAGTCGAGAGAGAGGATTATGCGCATTGCAGAGCGGTGATCGGCCATAGCTACGGCAGATGCTGAGCCCCGGATCAACGACCGGATCAGAGCACGAGAGGTTCGGCTCGTTGGCGAGGATGGCCAGCAGATAGGTATTACCCTGCTGCCGGAGGCGTTGGACATGGCCCGTGATGCCGGCTTGGACCTGGTGGAGGTCGCTGAGAAGGCGAACCCCCCGGTATGTCGGATCATGGACTACGGCAAGTACAAGTACGAGGCGGCCCAACGGGCCAAGGAGTCTCGACGAAACAGCACCAACATCATTGTCAAGGAGATGAAGTACCGACCCAAGATCGGGCCTGGCGACTTTGAGACCAAGACACGCAAGGTGCGGGGCTTTTTGGAAGATGGCTCCAAAGTCAAGGTTACGATCATGTTCCGCGGCCGCGAGGTGCAGCATCCCGAATTGGGGAGGCGCATTCTCGACGACATCGCCGACGAGGTGGAAGATGTGGCCAAGGTCGAGGTCTATCCAAGGCTGGATGGTCGCAACATGGTCATGGTGCTGGGACCGGCAAAAAGACAGTCCCGTAAACAGGCCGCCCGGGCGGCCAGCCAAGCAGCCGAAGAGGCGGCGGCAACCGACACTGTCCAATAGATCAAACCACTAGATCAATACGATCTATAACTCTCTAAAGCGCAGATAACAGCTATGCCCAAGATGAAAACCCACCGAGGCGCGGCCAAGCGGTTCAAGACCACTGGCACCGGCAAGATCCGCCGCCGCAGCGCCTACAAGAACCACATCCTCGAGAAGAAGTCGCCCAAGCGCAAGCGCCAGCTGCGCGGCCCCGCTCAGGTGTCGTCTGCCGACGCCCCGGCGGTCAAGCGCCAGCTGGGCTTGTAGGGCCTGATAGCACGAGCACGAGTTCAAGGAGAGTCACACGATGGCCAGAGTCAAGCGCGCCGTCACCGCCCGCAAGCGCCGCCGGGCGGTGGTGAAGCGGGCCAAGGGGTATTACGGCAACAAGAGCCGCACGTTCCGAGGTGCCAATGAGCAGCTGATGCACAGCGGCCAGTACGCCTTCCGGGACCGCCGGGCCCGCAAGGGCGAATTCCGCCGCCTGTGGATCCAGCGCATCAACGCCGCCTGCCGCCAGAACGGCACCAACTACAGCCGGTTTATCAACGGATTGAAGTTGGCCGAAGTCGAAGTGGACCGCAAGATCCTGGCGGAAATGGCTGTGAATGATCCGGCGGCTTTCACTGCGTTGGTCGAGGTGGCCAAGGCTGCGTCCGAGGCGGAGCAAGAGTCTGCCTCGGTGGGGTAGCACTGCCCCCGAACACCCCACTCAGTGCCCGAAATCCTCGGGTGACTGAGCTGCGCCGCTTGGTGAACCGCCGTCGAGAGCGCACCGAGGCCGGCAAGTTTGCAATCGACGGTCCGCGGCTGCTGATCGAGGCGCTGGCCGCTGATGTGGAGATCGTGGACGTGTTCGTCGAGCCGGTGATCGACCTGTGGGCCGACCTGGGAGTCTCAGTGGGCGCCCCCACCTGGACGGTAGGCGACGGTGTGCTGGCCAAGGTTGGCTCAGTGGTCACACCCCAGGGAGTCATGGCCACCGCCCGCATTCCCGAGCCGGCGCCTTTGGCTGATGGAGACTTCGTTGTTGAGCTGGCCGGGGTGGCCGATCCGGGCAACGCGGGAACCATCGTCCGCAGTGCAGTGGCTGCCGGGGCCCAAGCGGTGGTGTTCAGCCCCGGATCGGTGGATCCCTGGAATCCCAAAACCGTTCGGGCGTCGGCCGGCGCTCTGTTTCAGATTCCATTGGCCGAGGAATCATCGGTGGGGGAGCGCATCGGCGCCCATCCCCATCAGGGCGAACCATGCGACGAAGCTGACCTCGCCGGCCCCCTCACCCTGGTGGTGGGCAACGAAACCCACGGCCTCGATCAAGCTGCTGCCATTGACCGCTGGGTGTCCATCCCCATGGCTGAGCCGGTGGAATCCCTCAATGTCGCCTCAGCCGCCGCCATCCTCTGTTTCGAAGTCGCCCGCCAACGCCGCAGCTGATCCAATATCGAGCCCTAGTCATCCGTCGTCTCGGACAACCTCGTTTGATCAGGGTTGATGAAGGGGTAACATCCTGGTTGGCTGTGAGCGCTTTGGGTCACCGAGGCGCAGCTTTGGGTCACCGAGGCGATCCAGCCACTATGAAGGTCCGCTTGGCGGGCCTTCATCGCGTGGAGGCCATGTGTCTCGCGAGGCCACAACCCTGCTGTCCACAATTTCGGCCAGCCTTGCTATTGCGATATCCGAGGGGCGACGCGAAGAGGCGGGGAAGCGCTTGCGACGAGTCAGAGCAAACGCTGCAAGATCTGCCAACTGAACGCCCGGACTCGTCTCTGACTGCACGAAGTGAACTTGATCCACGATTCGCGTCAGAGCCGGACCCCCAGCCAACGACGCCTTTTGTACTTGCATCTGCGCGACAAGGCCATGGGCGTATGCCTCGTGTTCATCTGTTTCGTCGGCGATAAGCAGGGTTCGCTGCTTCAGCGGATCGTGCTGCTGCTTCAAGTAGCTATCGATCTCCTCAGCCAGGAACCGCAGGGCCAAGAGATGCGGCATCTTTGGTTCTGATGAAGCGGATTGACGCAGAGCCAGTTTGTCAATCGAGGCATGGGCCACGAAGGCTCCATGCTGGCCCAGCAGGGATAGTGCGACGCGGTAAGTCTCGATGCGTTCCGAGGGGGAGAAGCTTTTCCAGGGCCCTCTTCCCGAATAGAGATCGGCGCCGCGAAGTTCGCGTACCGGGCGAAACTCCTCGGCAAAGGCAGGCAGGCGATTGAATGCCGCAGACAGGGCTTGAACCTGTTCTTCGGGGACCATGACCGCGGCGATCAGGTGGAACGGCTGATCTGGGTCTCCCAGATTGCCACCGGTATTGCCGCTTTCGTCCAGATAGCTGAGCCACACGGGATGTCCAAAGATGTGCTAGGACGGACTGGGCGGGGGAAATGTGATTCAGCGGCTGGACGTCCCTCCAGCGATCGTCAAAGTGAGCATATCGGCCAAGTCGCAAATGGCCACTTTGAACTTTGACTGGGATTCGGCCTTAGATACACATGTGCCGTCATCAAGATGACCAGCAGTGGGGAGTACTCCCAGCTAGCGGATGCTCTTGATGTCTAGGATCACACTCCAGTCGTCGGGGCGACCGACAACTAGGCCATCCACTTCCATGCCAGCGATGAGCCTGTCTCCGTAGGTACGGTGAAAGTCAATTGTCCGGGTTCGAGCGATATGGCCGACGACATGGCCCTGATACTTGATACTGATTGCGTTGCTGTCATGGGGGTTGTGGGGCTGGGCCACAAGTATTAGGCCCACCTCTCTCAGCTGCCATCCCCCCTTGGTTCTTGGCCCTCCTCTCATCAACCACCTCAGGCGGTCCTGGTACAATTGAATGCCGACGATCTCGTGGGTGTATCTCGACAACCCCGAGGCCGAGCCATCTGTTGAAGATCCGCTTGCTGCATCTGGTGTAGGTAGCTGTTCCCGCTTGGGCTCGGTTCCATTTGAATCCCTTGCCCTTGGGTTGTCCCCTGAGGCTTGGATGGCCTTGTTGATGGCCGCGTTGATTTTGGTACCGCGGCGTTTGAAGGGCAGCTCTTCGAAAATTTCCTCGAATAATTGGGCCTGCGTGCGCAAGAGTTCGTCGGATTCGATCCATTGGGCTATCGAGACCAGTTCTTCGTGTGAATAATCATCAATTGAGGTGTAGTGAGGTATACGGGGCTTGGGGAGTCGTGGTGGAAGAAGTGCCGTCGAAGCTGCCGAAATGCCCCAATCGGGATTGCCGCGGGGTTCATCCGACAATTCGACGCTGGGGGGCATCCCTCCGCCGTCGGTCTCGGCGACCGCCTTTTTGTATGCAGCTAGCACTCGCTCAACCTCAGTTCGGTGGTCGTTGAACCAGTTTGCTGACCAGATACGGCAGAATCGCCAACCAAGGCGCTCCAGATGCTCTTGGCGAAGCCGGTCGCGGTCCCGGGCGGTGGGGGAGGAGTGGTAGCTCGCGCCGTCAGCCTCTACTGCGAGAGCGAATTGGCCCGGAACAGTCGGATGCCTCACCGCAAAGTCGATTCGATAGCCCGAGCATCCGTACTGGGGTACGACATCGAGGCCAGCTGCTCCAAGCTTGTCGAGAATGTCTAGCTCGAATGGGTTTAGTGGTGTCTGCTCATCAGCGCCGTCCAATTCGGTGCCGCCGGATTGGGCGAATTTTAAAAAGCCTCGAAGCATCTTGGCCCCAGTAGAACGGGTTCTTTCAGGGTCCATGTCGGCGTAGTCGAATGACGACACAAGCGTCATGCGCTTGCGGGCTCTGGTGATAGCCACATTCAGCCGCCGCTCGCCGCCCTCCTGGTTCAGCGGCCCGAATCGGTACTGCATCTTGCCGTCGGCGTTCTTGCCGTAACCGATGCTCAAGATTATGGCGTCACGCTCATCGCCCTGCACCCGCTCTAGGTTCTTCACGAAAGCCCGCTCCTCGTGCGACTCCTTGAAGAACTCCTCGAGTTCTGAGCTGTTCTCCTCTTCGATCCGCCTTCGCAGTGCTTCTTCGATGCGATTGGCGTGGTGTAATCCCATAGCGATCACCCCAAGACTCTCAGCTGGTCGCTGGTGAGCGTGATCGATCATCAGACCCACAACCCGAAGTACCTCGTCGGAGTTGCTCCCCTTTTCGGTGGCCACCCCCCTCCGGTGTGGCACAAGTTCCCAACTCAGGCATTTGTCAGAGTTGGCGCCGGGAAAGGTGGTCAGACTGCCGTGGTAGATCTCTTGATTGGAGTAGGCGATGAGCCGCTCATCCTGAGAGCGGTAGTGCCAAGCGAGCGGGCGACGGGACAGCCGGGTATCCATGACGTCCAGGATCGATTCGTAGTCTGACATCGACTCCTCGTCCTCGTCGAGGTCATCGTCTCCTCCAGAGCCGTCGAAGAACGTCGTCGGCGGAAGCTGGCGGGAGTCCCCTGCGACCATGGCCCGCCGCCCCCGCAGCAGGGCAGGAATGGCATCACAAGGCAACACCTGACTGGCCTCGTCGAACACCACCAAATCGAACAGCGGCCGTGGCGGCAAAGTCTGAGCCACATCAAGGGGCGACATGGCCCAGCAGGGGCGAAGCGCAAGTAACCCCTCGGGTGCCTGCTCGAACATCCGGCGAAGCGGCAAATGGCGCGTCTTCTTCTTTGCCTCTTTACGGATCAGCTGGTCTTGATCTGGATTCTCGTTGAGCGCGGTAACTGCGTGCTCGGCGATGCGCCGGGCTACCCGGGCTGGATTGCCCTGAATGTGTTCGGTGTCACCCTGTTGGAACTCTCTTACATAGCGGCTCTGCCGGCTTCCCTGGAACCCCGACAATCGGCCGTCTTCAAGCAGCATCTCTCGCTGTATCGACCTCAGCCAGGAGTTGTTGAAGGCAGCTTCCAGCAAATTGGCCGATAAGGTTCCATCTCCGACGCATTCAATTAGCGGACCCGCGTGAGCCCCTCGTAGGCGCTGTTCCACTTCGACTAATCGGGGCAGGCTGGACAGCGTGACCTGGTCATCCAGGAGCATCTTGGCAGCCAATAGCAAGTCAGCGGGAGCTTGTTTTGCCAGACGATGAGTGGGCAGGAACCCATTGAGCTGTTTGAGTGTTCTACCAGCGGTTCGGTAGCTGCTGCTGGAGAGCCATGCCCATATTCTCGATCCCTTTCCTCGTGAAAGGGGAGAGAGAAGCTCAGGCGAATATCCGAGGAGGCGAGTGAGGAGTTCTTGAAGTGTGCGGACGTTCTCGCTGGTGACCACCTGTGCGCCGGCCCACGGTGAGCGACCCGACCGAAGCGGCTCGGACAGGTCGGCCCAATCCTTGAGGTCGCGGCATACTTGGAGGGCGGTGGCTTCATCCAATTCGGCCAGGGCCGGGGGTGAGAACTGGATAGGGGGCTGTGGCCTGTTGTCGCCGGCAGATTCGGACTCTTTCAGCGACAGTAGCCTTGTCAACACCTCAAAGTACGAGACCCCCCACGGCTCGCGCTCTTGGTGCAATGCCTCGGAGTGGCCTGTCAATTCGTCTCGGGCTTCCTGCAACTGCCGGTGGAGGTCTTGCCGGTCGACGGGAGGGTTCTGGCTGATGTCAGTGATCGACTGGTTGAACTGGCGGGCCAACTCCTTGCGGGAGGAGATGCCTCCGTGGAGGTCTATAACGAACCGGTCAAGTCCGACTCGGGTCAATCGTTTGTTGACTGCGTCGATGGCTGCACGCTTTTCGGCCACGAACAGCACGCTCTTACCCTCGGCCATCATGGTGGCTATGAGGTTGGAGATGGTCTGGCTCTTGCCAGTGCCTGGTGGACCCTGGAGCACGAACGACCCTTCGGCGACCGCCGCGTTTATGGCTGCGTTCTGCGATGAGTCTGCGTCTAGAACCAAGTATTCGTTCTGGGGCCGGGGGCGGTCGGGCAGCGATGGCTTCACATCGCTGGCATGGTGGGTTCGCAGCGAGTTACCAGCCTCCTCGTCGCCTGCTATGGCCGCGATGAGATCGCTTTCGGCCAGAGCACCGAGGTTCTCGTTGATGTCGTTGACCATCGGCATCTTCTTGTACATGAAGTTGCCCAGCACCACCCGCTCTTCGATGCCAAATGCGGGGACCCGCTCGGCCCTCTGACTCAGATTGGCGAAGATAGCCCTTTCCTCCTCTTCGCTGATCTGCTCGCCGTCGCCGTAGGGGTCCATGAGGTCTTCGCCCGACACATCCACTTTGAATTCGTTGGCCAAGTGCTGAAGCAACGCCTCGTTGAGGGTCCAGTCGCCGCTCAGCTTCATGTCGAAATCCGTCTCGGCGGCACCGGTTCGCTCCAAGTCCACTGGGCACAGCAGCACGGGCGCGGCTGGCGTTGCACGCGACGAAACCGGTGTCCAGGTCGCCATCCCCCATCCCAAAAACAGCGTATTGATGCCCTTCTCTTCGTAGTTGGAAGTGGCCTGGCGGTTCACCGCCCGGATGCGCCGGAGAGCGTCGTCGAATAACTCACCGGGAAACAACGATTTGGCCTGCACACTCTTGCCGGTCAACAGGCGCTTCTTCGCGCCAGGATTGGCTTGGTCCAATTCCAGTGTGCCTCGGTTTAGCACTCGGTAGTACAACAACCGGTTGCGCCCGGATTCGTCGGTGAGTTCCTTGGCCCACTGCTCCGCGGCTCGCTCGACTGTTTCACGGCGATTCACTCAAGAGAGATTAGCTTTCAGTCACAAAACTGACACTCTGTGATCATGTAAGGATGGCCTCTGATCTGGGCCTATCGTTGAGTGGGCTCATAGGGGGAAGCGGCGGCGGAGCCAGTCGGCTAGTAGGGGGTCGACGACCACAAGTTGGCCGTCTTGGTTTCGCAGCAGGCCATTTCCGACTAGGGCCTCAGACGCGCCTCGGGCGGTGCCCGGCGACAGGTTGAGCAGCTGTGCCTGACGGCCGTAAATGCTTTCGGCTGAGGCCACCGCCCTGAGAGTCTTTTGGTGGCCCGTTGGAAGCAATCCGAAGACGCGCTCCGATCCTGTGTCCACGTTGGCCCGCACCTCGGCAAGGGCTTGCTCCCAAGTCTGCGAATTGGCGGACCCGCCTGGTTCGACGAGCCTCCAAACAGCGTCGGAGAGCTGCATTGCTCGCTGAGGGTGCCCTTTGGCGAAGTCCACGATGCGGCTGGTAACGCCACCGGTACTCCGATTGGTGCGATCGAATCCGTCTTCGATGATGCGGAATACTGCTACATCAGCCAAGGGCCCGACCTCCACAAGGTCGGCTTGGGCGAAGAAGGGTTGCGCTTGCTCGCTAAACAGAGTTCTCATGACGGAGGGTTCCGAACCCGCGAAGACGATGCCCAGCGACTGGAAATGATGTTGCAGCTCAGTTCTCAGCACGCCGGCGCCACCCTCGACGCCGGCAATTCCGGAGAACTCGTCGAATACAACGAATATGTCATTCCTTCTGCTTGTGTCCACCAGCACTTCAATGAGGGAGCGCAATGCCAGAACGGGGTCGGCTTTGTCCTTATGCCGGCGAGAGAGCTCGATACCCAACATCCCGATCTTCAGCGAAACACTGCTGGCGATGGAGTCGAGCACCTGACGCACCGGCCCTACAACGGAGGCAAGTCCGCGGTCGACCGCGCTAGCCAGATCGGCCATTGAGGTCAGCTGGTAGAGATCGATCCACACCGGCTGAGGTCCGACGGCTTGTAGGTCAGCGGCCACCCGCTTCAACAAACTGGTCTTGCCGTAGCGCCGGGGACCAACCAGTGCAGTGAGCCGGCGATCGGTGATGCGTTGGGCGATGTCGACTACTAAGGCCTCTCGACCAGATACCTGATCAGCTTCTAGCGGGCCGTGGTATGGAAAGGGACTTCGATCCACCCGCCAAGTATACTCCATTGAGTGGAGTATCTAATACTCTATTGAACCGAGTATTGGATACTCGATTGAGTGGAGCATCTCCTTTAGCCGACGACGGGGCCGATGGCTGCTGGCTGGGCCCTGAGAGCCTCGATTTCGGCGACGGCTTCGTCGGAGAGTTCGCGGATGCCGATGAACTCTTCGAGGTTGTAGTGGAGGTTGATGATCCGCATCTCCTCGCGGCTCAACACGATGTGGTCGAGGCCGGGCTGGTGCAGGCCCCGCTGGGCTCGTTGGAGGTTGGACAGGTCCTGGTCGAATACCAGGTTCATGGAGGCCTCTTCGGCGGGGATGACAGCCTGCATCGGCGGGGTCCGGTCGGTGTCGGATGGGCGCCGGTCGAGGTGTAGCAAGTCCATGTAGGCATCGTCGGGGGTGCCGCCGGGCCGGGACCGCAGCACGGTGATGCTGTCGCACATCACGATCACCGTGATGTTGGGGAACAGGTTGAACTGGAACAAATCCAGCATCTGCGACTGGTCGAAGCTGTCGAGGTCGAGGCCCTTTTGGGCGGTCTGAGCCCGAACCAGGCCCTCCAGAACGTCGCGCACGCTGCCGCCGTCAGGAACCGGCGGACAAGGCCCCGGATTCTCGGAGTCCTGGCCGTAGCGGGCGCCCTGGGTGACGATGATGGATTCCCAGGTCTCCTGGTCGGTGGCCCCGTCGCGCAGCCGGGGGCTGGGCACCCCATAGGGCTGGTGCAATGAGCCGTGGCGACCGTAAAGGCGGTTCACCGAGTTGACGTCGTCGCAGCTGGGCAGCATCTCCCGATGGATGCCCTGCACGTGGTAGGTCTCGCTGAACGCCTCGATGAGGGTCTTCCAGTTGCACGGCAGCGGCACGGTCAGGTCGTAGGCGCAGGCATACTCGTCCATGCGGGCCCACTCCAGCAGGCCGGGAATGGCCTCCAGATAGTCGTCCAAAGGTTCGGCGTCCATGTCCAAGTTCACGAACACCAGCGGTCCCCACATGCCCACCTGCACCGGGAACAGCGGATAGTCGTCATTGCGCAGCGCCCCGAAGCCCCGGCGCGACGGCACCTCCCGCAGCTTGCCGTCAAGCGTCCAGCTCCATCGGTGGTAGATGCAGCGCAGCTCGGTGAGACCCGACCCCGAGCCGGTACACAGCACGTTGCCCCGGTGGCGGCACACGTTCTGGAACCCTCGCAGCACCCCGTCGTCGCCCCGCACGATGAGCACCGACAGGTTGCCCACCGAGTACTCGAACCAGTCGCCGGGCGACGGCACATGGTCGACGGTGCAGGCCAGCTGCCAGGCCCGGGGCCACACATGGGCCATCTCCAGCTCGGCCCAATCCGGGGAGATATACCGGTGGGTGGGCACCTCGACCGGCGTGCGCCGGGGCGGGACAGCTCCAATGGCGGTTCCCACCGGGGCATCGTTGGTGAGCTCAGGGCCGATCTGGATCTTCGCCATTACTGGTATCTCCGCTGTGCAGGAGGAGCTGGAGTGGAAACAGAGCTCCTCTTGAGTGTCGCCATGGCCAAAGCGTAGGCGGGTTGACCGAGTCGGCATCAGCAGTCCCGTAGTCTTTAATCCCGTATGGGACCGGGCGAAGCCATCGTGTTCACAGTCGGGGCGCTGGTTGCATTGGGCACGCTCCTCGCTGCCATCCAGACCGTGATGGTGCCCCGGGCCGAGCGCAGTGTGTTGATCCGCTTTGTGTACGTGGGCATGTGGATGTTGTTCTCGGAGCTTGCCCGCCGCCGAAAGAGCTATGAGGCCCGCGACGCCCTGCTGGCCCGTTACGCCCCGACCACGCTCATGTTCTTGCCAGTGGTATGGGCCACCGGAGTGATCTACGGGTTCTCGCTGATGTTCTGGGCGCTGGATGTGCGTCCCTATCGCGAGGCCTTGACACTGAGCGGATGGTCGCTCACAACCTTGGGCTATCGGGCGACCACCGACTTTTTCACCCTGACGCTGGCCGGGTTCGAAGCACTCATCGGCTTGGGCATCGTGGCTTTCTTGATCAGCTTCTTGCCCACCATGTACAGCGCGTTCAGCGCTCGGGAGTCTGCTGTGGCCCGCCTGGAGATCAGAGCCGGAACCCCGCCCACACCCGAGGCCATGATCATCCTGGCCCACGAGACCGGCGGCCTCGAAGACATGGGCGAGACCTGGACCGAGTGGGAGCACTGGTTCATTCACATTGAAGAAACCCACCAGTCTTATCCCGCATTGGCCTACTTCCGGTCGGTGCGCTCCGACCGGTCATGGGTGACCGCAGCAGGCTGCATCCTGGACACTGCCGCCATCATGTTGTCGACGGTGGCGGTGCCCCACTCACCCGCGGCGCCGTTCATGATCCGTGCGGGCTACGTGGCGCTGCGCAACATTGCCGACTTCTTCGGCATCGACTACGACCCCGACCCGGCGCCCACGGACACGATTACCGTGCGCCGCCACGAGTTCTACGACACTTATGAGACCCTGCGGAACGCGGGAGTGCCAGTTGTCGAGGACCGCGACCAGGCGTGGCGCGACTATGCCGGCTGGCGGGTGAACTACGACAACTGCCTGGTGGGATTGGCCTCGATCACTTCAGCGCCTCCGGGCAAGTGGAGCACCGACCGGCCCTCTCCCTACCAACGTCTGCGCTTGTTCCACCGTCCCCTGCGCCGCCCCCTGCCCCCGCTGTTGCGCGAGCTCCGGCGGCGGGGTTTCGGACCTGGGCGGCGGCGGTGATTTCTCCAGGGGCACTGAGGCCGATGAGGCTGGCGCAATGAAAACCCGCATCACCGAACTGTTGGGCATCGACATTCCTGTGGTGCAGGCCCCTATGGGCTACATCGCCCGAGCCCAGCTGGCCTCGGCGGTGTCCAACGCCGGGGGCATGGGCATCATCGAGACCTCCTCGGGCCAGCTCGATGACATCAAGGTGGAGATTGCCAAGATGCGCGACCTCACCGACCGCCCCTGGGGGGTGAACATCGCCCAGCTGCTGGTGCCCGACGCCACGGTGATCGACTTCGTCATCGAGCACGGAGTGGGGTTTGTCACCACATCGGCGGGCGACCCGAATCGGTTCACCGCGATGCTCAAAGAGGCGGGGATCACGGTTTTCCATGTGGTGCCCACCCTGCGGGGGGCCATCAAGGCAGTGGATGCCGGGGTGGACGGGCTCATCGTGGAGGGGGTGGAAGGGGGCGGGTTCAAGAACCCCCACGGCTCGTCCACCATGGTGCTGGCCCCGCTGGTGGTGGCCGAAGTGGATGTGCCGGTTATCGCTGCCGGCGGGATCAGCGACGGGGTGTCGATAGCGGCTGCTTTGGCCCTGGGGGCCGATGGGGTGCAGATGGGCACCAGGATGCTGTCGGCCGCCGAGTCGCCGGTACACGACAACTGGAAGCAGGCGGTGGTGGCGGCGGCGGAAACCGACACCGTGTTGTTGAACCGGTTCGGTCGTCCCGGCATGAGGGCCCTGCGCACCGAGCTCACCGCGGAGATGGAGCACCACGACCAGGTGCAGATGCCCGGCCTCGACCGGCTCATGGACCAGTACTTCGGCGGGCAGATGGACGTGGCCGTGCCTTTCGGCGGCCAGGTGATGGGCCGCATCGACGAGGTGCGCCCGGTGGCCGACATCCTGCGGGAGGCCTGGGACGACTGCCAGGTGCGTTTGCGCCAACTGGGTCAGGCCGCGACGGGGTAGCCGGGCGGGAAGTCATCTTCATGCTCTCCCGCACAATGCTCTCGTTTCTCCGCCGGTCAGGTAGCCGGCTGCAACTGGTCCGCCTGCTCGGACCCGACCCTCGGGGTGTGCGCCAGTCGCTCGGGGCGCTGTGCATCTTGGCGGTGACCAGCGTGATCGCCGGAGTGGTTCTGGGTCGCAGCCACGAGCGATTGGCCGAGCTGCCCGGCCTGCTGCTGCTGGTGCCGGCGGCCATCGCCTTGCCGGGGAAGATCTTCGGAGCGCTGGGCAGTCGTCTGGGCACGGCCATCCATGCCGGAACGTTCCGGCTGTCGCTGCGCTCATCCAGCGTGGTGGGCCAGAACGTGTGGGCCTCGTTGGTCTTGACGCTCCTATTGACACTGGTTCTGGCCCTGTTGGCCTCGGCGGTGGCGTCGGGCATCGGGGTGGAGGGCGCCATCGGGGTGGCCGACTACGTGGTGGTGTCGGTGGTGGGGGGAACGCTTGCCTCGGTGTTCGTGCTCTTGGTGACGCTGGGCATTGCCACCGCGTCGGTGCGATGGGGCCTCGACCCCGACAACGTGACCGCACCCATGGTGACCGCAGCCGGCGACGTGCTAGCCCTGCCTGCGCTCATCCTGGCCTCCTACCTGGTTCGCCGCGGCACGGTGACCCCGGTGGTAGCCGGGCTGTTGGCGGCCATCACGGTGGTTTCTCTGGCGGCCGCGCTCCGGTCCAAAGCGCCGCAGATCAAGACTGTGATGCGGGAGTCGATCCCGGTTCTGGTGCTGGCCGGGTTCTTGTCGCTGATGGCCGGGGTGACGGTGGAGAACCGGTTCGAGGTGTTCTCGGACCGACCGGTGCTATTGGTGCTGGTGCCCGGTTACCTGGCCATTGCCGGGGCTCTAGGCGGCATCTTGGCCAACCGACTGTCGAGCAAGCTTCACCTGGGCTTGATCGGCCCCTCGGTGCTGCCCCAGCGGGGGGCCCGCACCGATGTGGGCGTGACCATCGGGCTGGCGCTGCCGGTGTTCGCCATTGTGGCCCTGGTGTCGCAGGGGGCGGGTTCGCTGGTGGACCTGGCCGGACCGGGAACAGGCCTGCTGGTGGGGGTCGCCCTGGTGGGCGGAATCCTGGCGGTGATGGTCGCGGTGGCGGTGGCCTACTACGGGACCATCGCCGCGGTGCGATTCGGGGTCGACCCCGATTCGGTAGGGATTCCGACGGTGACCGCGGTGCTCGACCTGGTGGGAGCGCTCACGCTGGTATTCGCCATCGCGGTTTTGGGAGCAGGGTGAAAGGCCAATGACTCATTTTGAATCTGATGACTAACGTGGAGAGACCTGACAATGGACGATAAACCCCGCAATCTTCGGGCCATGCTCGCCGAGGCCAAAGACCTCTCCGAGCTGATGGTCGATCTTGCCTACGCCGCCCTGTACTTCGGCGACCCGGACATGGCCACCGAGGTCGACGAGCTCGAGATCCAAATGACCCAGCTGGTGCAGGACATGCGGGCGACCTGCATCATGGCCGTGCGCCACCCCCGGGAGGCCGAGGGCATGTCGTCGGTGCTCCAGGTGATCAGCGCCATCGAGCGGATCGCCAACGATGCGGTGGACATCTCCCGAATTGTGAGCCGCCGGCTGGGAATACCCGCCGAGTTGGTGGCCGACTTGTCCAGCGCTGAGGAGATCTCCCACCGCCTCGTTGTGCACGAGGGATCCCATATGGTGCGCCGCCCCCTGGGCGACCTAGAGCTGCCCGTGGTGGCCGGAATGCGGGTGATGGCCATCCGCCGGGACCGCAGTTGGATCACCGATGTAAGGGGCGATCAGCTGATGATGCCCGGCGACGTGCTGTTCTTGCGGGGCTCACCCGCGGGCATCATGCGGCTGCACCAACTGGCCGCCGCGCCCATGTGGGAGGAGCCGGTGGCTCCCGAAGACCCGTGGATCTCCGACCTGGATCGGGCGGTGGACGTGCTGGTGGAGATGAAGGACCTCTCGGAGGCCGCGGTGGGTTTGGCCTATTCGGCCTTGGTGCTCCACGACCGGGGCCTGGCCGCGCAGGTGCGGCTGTTGGAGGGCCGCCTCGACGAGATGAACCACCAGTTGGAGCTGTGGGTGCTGCGGGCGGCGTCCAACAACATCGACCCCTCGCCGCTGCGGGGACTGCTGCATCTGGGCCAAGCCGCCGAGGACATCGGCGACCAGGCCCGCCAGATGATCTCGCTGGTGGAACAGGGCGAAGAGGTCCACCCCATACTGGAGATCGCCCTTGGCGACTCCGACGAGGTGGTGGTGGAACTGCCGGTGGCCCGCCTGAGCGGTGCCGATGGAACGTCGCTCAAAGAACTGGCCCTCAACATCGAGCCCGGATTCACCGTGCTGGCCATCCGCCGGGCCGGCCGCTACATCTACCGCCCCCCGGGCAGCGCCGCGCTGTATGCCGGCGACGAGATCATCGCCAGCGGCCCCGACGAAGGCCGCGAAGCCCTAGCCGAGCGCTTCGGCTGGAACCTGGTCCGCGAAGAAGAAGGCGTAGAAGACGAACTCCAACCCATGGGATCGTGATAATCACAATTACTTGAAATATCATGAAAATCGCTTGACCAAACTGGTTGCGATGTGGGCATACTTATCGGGTGGTAACACCGGTTCTGGTGCGGTTTAGCAAGAAGCAGATCGAGGCGATCGACCTCTTGGTGGCCGAAGGAGTGGGGGAGTCCCGCTCTGAGGTGATCTGCCGGGCGGTAGAGAGCCTGGACGAAGCCATCTGCCAGATGCGGGCCAAACTGGAGATTGAGCAGTCCAACCGCGACCAGTCCCAGCATGGCCCCACGGAGATCCGGGCAATGGCCGCGGAAATCGCCCTAGAAGGACCTGACCGATGGGTGTGGACTGAAGGCGGTCGGTGCGTCCCAGAACTAGAGGCCGAGGAACAGGGAATACCCGTTGGCAAATGCCCTCCCCGCCCCAACCTGGATCGAAATGAGGCGACCCTCAGAATCCGAACAAAGTTCAGCAAGCAGCAGCATGAGGCGATCGACCGCCTAGTCGCAGAAGAAGTCGGCGTCACCCGCCCCGAAGCAATTCGCCGGGCGGTAGAACGCTTGGACAAAGTCGTCCGCCGATCCCGGGGCAATGAGGAATGTGCCGAGTCCTACCGCCAGCAGCCCGAGACAGAAGCAGAGATTGCAGCAGGATTCGCTGCCGCAAGAGCTCTCGTCCAAGCTGAACCGTGGGTGTGGACTGAGGACAACGAGCTAATCCCGAAGGATGTGGCGATTGAACAGGGGATTCCCCTTGGCGCAGGCCCTCCCCGTTCTCGACCAGATTGGGGAGACCACTGGCCAGGGGAATGATGCAGCAAGGTCAGATCTGGCTCATGGAGCAGCCCGATCAGGAGGGTCGGCCAGTAATATTGGTTTCTCGAGATTGGGCCATTTCTAACCTGAACAAGTTGGTGGTGGCCCCGGTGACGAGGACGCTTCACACGGCCCCGTCATGCTTGCCGGTCGGACCAGCAGAGGGACTCAACCAGGACAGCGTGGCCACATTCGACAATCTCACTTCAGTTTCAAGATCCGTCCTAACTCAACAACTGGGGGAACTTGACGAAGAAGGCCGAAGACGGATGTGCGACGCCCTCCGCGCCATGGCTAAATGCTGATTACGGGTAGATGGCGTTAGAGACGAACTGAAGGGGGAGTCATGAGCTACAGCGAAACAGAGGTGCTTGCCGCTGTTGGGCGAATGGAGAAGTACCGGGCTGGCCAAGACGGCGAGACCGGAGCGGCGCTGGCAGTAGTGGGTCTGAGCTCCGAGCGCACCAACAAGGAGGCGGCAATTCGAGACGACATGATAAGGGTCGCCCACAGCGTCGGTGCCTCCCTCCGCCAAATCGCCGAGGTCTCCGGACTCAACCGCAAAACCGTCAGCAACATCGTCGAATCCGACAAGCAGGATTCCTGAACGGTCACATCCCCTCGTAATCCTGTGAGGTGCCAACCCCTACGAAGTCTGCCTGTAAGGGTGCTTCCAGAAAGATAGCCTCTTGGCAGTGGAGAAGACCCCGGAGGTCAGGCATGCAGAGTGACCTGGATCAGGTCAAGATGAACCGAGCCGCCTACGAGTCCGACCACCGTGTGCGCTTGGAGCGCGACGACCACGGCAGAGTCGCCCTAATGAACGATGGCGATCTTGATGGTGTGTTTGACGATCTTGAAACTGCGAACATCGCCGGCTACGAGCAGTTCGGCGAAGGCGAGTTCTCCCTCATCAGGATCGGCCGCGACTTCGCCGACTTCGGGGCCATGAACCGATCCGTCGGATAGACCCAGTGTCCTTCCCAGAATGGGATAACCGAGAGAGGAGAAGTCAATTGGAGCGAGTTTCGCAGAGGCATAGCGCCGCCAAGGCGTTCGTGGACCACTGGATGAACAACCAGCAGGAACACGATTTGCGTGTGCTACAAGATCTTCCGTGCCACGTAGCACTGGAGGACGATCTGATTGGGGACGTTGTCGCTGACTTGGCCGTGCTGCACCCAGACGGTGCCAATGTCATCGTCGTAACAGAGACCGGTGCCAGTGGGTTCAAGGCCGCTGCGATCCACATGGTCCCCACGCGAGTCAGCGCAAACCGGTCGAAAGACGAACCCATTCCAGTGGATCCCAGCATCACGATGGGGATGCTCCTTGTCTTGCTGGGTCGGCACCGCAAAGTACTTCTGACGGTCAGAGAGTATTCGTGCGCCCCGAAGGTGACTGAACTAGTCAGCGCTTGAGCAACTCCAGCCATAACTGCCTGTAGCCGATCCGCCGCAGCCGCGCTTCAGCAGCAGCATGGCGTTCAACCCGGACACCTCCACCTCCTGGGCAGACACACCGCCCCAGCGTTCTCGCGTGATACAGCCCCGAAGTGCCTTGGCTATGTCTCGGAGTCCGGTCCTTCCATCGGATCGTCCCTCTCCCCCTCGTGTTTTCCGTAGTTGGACAACGTCAAAGCGAGTTGCCGGGTTTGGCCTGAGCTCTCTAGTTCCCGAGAATTAAGGATTGTTCGGCTCCACAAGCTGTGATGGTTCACTTTCGCTCTGGCTGGAGGAGTCGCTGTCCAAATCCAATGCTTGTATCCCAAGTGTAATGAGGCCCCCAATTACTGCTGCCGCCACATAATGGAGGATCTGCTGTCGCCAGCCGATTCTAGCTTCTAGTTTCTCTACTCGATTAGCAAGGACATGCGGGGTGTACACGTTTCCCTGCAATCGCATTACATCCTCATCTGTGATACCGCCGGACCCTCGGTCGCCCTCGTAGAGGTCTTCGGTAGGTGAGTCGAGCGCGGCTAACCACAGCAGAAAAGTCGGTTCGCCACGGGAGACGACAACGGCTTGTGGTCCGGCGTTGTAGACAGAGAAGAGAAGTTGCCCCTCAAATCCAGGGTCAACGTGGAAACCAGAGACGTTTACCAGTCCCCTCAACTTCAAGCGCGATTTCATGGATATCAGCCCAAGCGCATCTGCTGGGATACGAACTACCTCTTCAGTAAGTAGCTGCGCAAAGTGGCCAGGTTGGATGCTGAGTTGCTCCCGTTGGTCCAAGTTTTGGCGCTTATTCTTCTCACCAGTCAGGTGAGCCTCTGGCCCCATTCTTAATTCGTAGGCGCAATTGGCGATGAGGTCCTTCTCAAAGGGTTTTATCAGCCCTTCTTCACAGAATCGCCTCTTCATGGTCTCAGACGACCAGAACCCTGACGTCCTACTGGCGTCAAGTTCAGGGGAGTCTGCCATGAGGTTCAACTAGTCAAACTATTTCTCGCTGCAGCCCGAGCACCCTATGTGACGTCAATGGGGAGAGCGGGCAGGCGTTCGTTGCAGACCGTTGCGAGCTTGATGCCAAAGACCGCGACGTCGGCAAGCCTTTCGTCTCGGAATGAGTCCCAGGTGCCCTGGTCGATGGCGTCGACGAGCAACCCAGCCAACTTCGTTACGTGAAACGTATAGTGCCGTAGCTGATCGACTTTAGAAAGGCCGAATACGTCTGGATGGAATTGTCGGTCGTGAATTAACTGAGCGGCTTGAATTTCATCCCAACGAGTGGCTGCAGCGGCAGCTCTGGCGCCGGCAAGCTCTGTGCCTTCTGGCCCGCTTGTGTAGCGGAGCAGGCTGGTCTCCTCAACCCCTCGAATTCTCGCTGCGTAAGCCTCACACAGCGAGAGCCCCGACTTGTGGGCCAGCTGAGCTGCGGTATCACGCAAGACTTGCGCCGCTGCAACGACCTCATGAGTGGTTGTTGGCTCATTGTGTTCGATGTGCTCGCAGAAGGCGGCGCAGGCGGCTGCTGATCGAACGAGGGCGCGGGTCGCCTGGTTGAGATCGTCCTCGGTCGGGAATGACCGAACAGCGGGTTGCACTTGATCAGTAGTCATCCTTATTTCCGCATACTACATGGTTGTGATCTTTGATCAAGGGTTGATACGCCGTTCGTCAGAGATCGGAGGTGATCGAACTGCGTGGACTGCATTTCCCCTGGTTGTTGGGGTGCATGCAGGAGCTTGAGTTGAAATGCGAGGTCAGGTGCTAGACCGGTTGTGTGTGAGTTGGACATTCGGCCGCTCTGAGGTGGTACTCGGGTGAGGGCTCCTACGATGGGGTTGGCGTCGCCCTCGCTTAAGGGCGGATCGTCCATTGCAGTCGCGCAAGCAAAATGGCGGCTCCGACCAGGATTCTTGTCTTTGCCAGGATCCAATTGCGCCGCACCTCTAGCTAACAGGGTCATATGTCAGGCCTTGAGCGGATTGAGAATCTGTTCCTGCTGATTCACCGAAATGCCTTGGCCAACTTCTGAAACGGGGGCGGAAGTGATAGTGGTGCCGACAGTGAATGGCGTTTCGGACTCTCTGCCCTCCTCAGGTTGGATGAGTCCGAAGTCAAGCACTACCTGTCCTGGTTTGTGCGCCTTGAGCGTGATGTGCCTGTGACCTGAGCCAGTGAACAAGCTGCCCTCTTCCGCTGCACTGGTGAGGTTCCCCCTGTTGTCCGGTCACTTGGTTTATGCGGCTTGGTCTAGTCGT